>DASWHU010000193.1:0-2712 GCA_036398035.1 Alphaproteobacteria bacterium
TCGAATCGCTCAGCAGCGTGCGTGCCAAGGTCTACGGTCACCGACTGGGCAGCGAGCAGCTGGCCGAGATCATGACCGACATCGTCGCCGGCCGCTACGCGGACGTCCATCTGTCGTCGTTCATCACCGCGTGCTCGGCCAACGGCATGGACCACGACGAGATGGTGGGCCTGACGCGCGCCATGGTCGCGGCCGGCGACCGGCTCGACTGGGCGGTCTCGCCGGTGGTCGACAAGCACTCGGTCGGCGGCCTGCCCGGCAACCGCACCACCCCGATCGTGGTCGCGATCGTCACCGCCTGCGGCCTGACCATGCCCAAGACCTCGTCGCGCGCCATCACCTCGCCGGCGGGCACGGCCGATGTCATGGAGACGCTCGCCCCGGTCGACCTCGACCTTGCCACCATGCGGCGCGTGGTCGAGCGCGAAGGAGGCTGCATCGCCTGGGGCGGAGCCGTGCGCCTGAGCCCGGCCGACGACACGTTGATCCGGGTCGAGCGCGCGCTCGATCTCGACAGCGAAGGCCAGCTCGTCGCATCGGTGCTGTCGAAGAAGGCGGCGGCGGGCGCGACCCACCTTGTGCTCGACATGCCGGTCGGCGCGACCGCGAAGGTGCGCACCGCAGCCGACGCGGACAGGCTGAACCGCCATCTGCTGGGAGTGGCGCAGGCGCTCGGGATCGAGGCCCGCGTCCTGCGCTCCGACGGCCGCCAGCCTGTCGGGCGCGGCATCGGCCCCGCCCTCGAGGCGCGCGACGTGCTGGCCGTGCTTCAGACCTCGCTTGACGCCCCCGCCGACCTCCGGGAGCGCGCGCTCACCCTTGCGGCGGCGCTGCTCGAGCTTGGCGGCGCGGCGGCCCCGGCGGCGGGCGCCGGTCTCGCCGAGGCGACGCTCGCCGACGGCCGCGCTTGGGCAAAGTTCCAGGCCATCTGCATTGCCCAGGGCGGCCTGCGCGCGCCGCCCCGCGCCGCGTACACGCAGCCGGTCGACGCCGAGCGGAGCGGCGCGGTCGAGGCGATCGACAACCGGCGTCTGGCCAGAGCCGCGAAGCTCGCCGGCGCGCCCGACGCCAAGGCCGCCGGCGCCGAGGTGCACGCGCATCTCGGGCAGCAAGTGGAGCAAGGCGAGCCGTTGTTCACCCTGCATGCCGAGACCGCCGGCGAGCTCGCTTACGCGCGCGACTACGTCGACAACCATGTGCCGATCTTCGCCATCGGTGACACCCGATGAGGCCCCTGGTCGTGCCGCTGCCGGGCAACGAGGACCTGGCGCGGTCGCTCGCCCTGGGACTCGACGCCGAGCCCTGCGCGCTCGAGGCCCGATACTTCCCCGACGGCGAGTCCTATGTGCGCCTCGACGGGCCGGTCGCCGGGCGGCAGGTGATCCTGGCCTGCACGCTCGACCGCCCCGACGCCAAGTACCTGCGCCTGGCCTTCACCGCGGCCGCGGCAAGGGACCTCGGTGCCGTGGAGGTCGGGCTGGTCTGTCCGTACCTCGCCTACATGCGCCAGGACCGGCGCTTCCGTGCCGGCGAGGCCGTGACCTCGACCACCTTCGCCGAGGCGCTGTCGAGCTGGATCGACTGGCTGGTGACGGTCGATCCGCACCTCCATCGGCGGACGTCGCTGGCCGAGATCTTCGCGGTGCCGGCCGAGGTCGTCCATGCCGCGCCCGCGCTGGCGGACTGGATCGGGGACTCGGTCGCATCTCCGGTCCTGATCGGCCCGGACAGCGAAAGCGCCCAATGGGTGTCGGCGGTCGCCGCGCTGGCGGGAGCGCCGTTCGTGGTGCTCGACAAGGTCCGTCGTGGCGACCGCGACGTCGAGGTCTCGGTGCCCCAACTCGAGCGTTGGCGCAGACATACCCCGGTGCTGGTCGACGACATCATCTCGACCGCGCGGACCATGATCGAGACGGTCGGCCACCTCAAGGCGGCAGAGATGCCATCGCCCGTGTGTCTCGGGGTCCATGGCGTATTCGCGAACGATGCCTATGACGCATTGCGGGCCGCCGGAGGCGCGCGCATCGTGACCTGCAACACGATCGCTCACGAGTCCAATGGCATCGACTTGACCGAGCCTCTCGTCGAGGCCATCCGGCAATTCCTTGAGTCCGGCGCGCGGCGAACGTAACACGGGGAGCCGCGCGGCCCTGCCGCGGAGGCCGGCGAGGCTTCGCCTCAAGCTGATCGGCCTCGCCGGTCTGGGGTTGGGACTGATTGGGCTTTCGTGGTGGGCGGCCCAATCGCCGGCGGTGGCCGGGATTTCCGACGTTGCCGAGCTTCGGGCGTTGATCCTGAGGTTGGGGGCGTGGGGACCGGTCGCGATCATCGCCCTGATGACCGTCGCCATCCTGGTGAGCCCGATCCCGAGCGCCCCGATCGCGGTCACGGCTGGAGCCGTCTACGGCCACCTGTGGGGAACCGTCTATGTGATCGCCGGCGCCGAGGCCGGCGCGGTGTGCGCCTTCGGGGTCGCGCGCGTGCTCGGCTACGACGTCCTGCACCGCTGGTTCGGCGACCGGCTGACGACCGGCTGGCTGGGCTCGCAAAACGCGCTGACCGCGATCGTGCTCGTGAGCCGCCTGCTGCCGTTCATCTCGTTCGACCTGATCAGCTACGCCGCCGGCCTGAGCGTCATCGCGTTCTGGCGCTTCGCGCTGGCGACATTGGCGGGCATCGTACCGGCGAGCTTCCTGCTCGCCCATTTCGGCG
>DASWHU010000194.1:0-3871 GCA_036398035.1 Alphaproteobacteria bacterium
GTCGATGATGGCGAACAGCTCGGTCTCGTTGCCGACCGCGCCGTCGGTGAGGAACACCACCTGGCGCAGCTTGCCCTGCGGTGGCGCGCCGGTGAGCGCGCGCGCCAGCGCCGGCGCCATCTCGGTGCCGCCGTCGGCATCGAGGCCGTCGACGAACCGCTGCGCCCGTGCCACCGCGTCCGCCGTGGCCGCACGCGCGTCGCGGAACAGGGTGCGAGTGGCGTGGTTGAAGGCGATGACGTTGAAGCTGTCGGCCGGGCTGAGCCGCGCCAGCGCAAGATCGAGTGCCGCCTTGGCCTGGCGGATCGAGGCGCCACCCATCGAGCCCGAGACGTCGAGCACGAAGATTACCTCGCGCGCGAGCGGCGCCGGCCGGCCGTCGCCGTCGGCAACGGGCGTCGGCGGCAGGATCATGGCCAGCACATAGTTGCCGTCGTCACGTGTCTCGTCGAGCAGCGCCGCGGTCGGCATCGCCGATGCTTCCGGCCGCCAGACCAGCTCGAAGTTGCGGTCGGCGGGCACCACCTCGGCGGCGAGCGTGACCGTGGTGCGCCCGTCCTCGGCGGCGGCGATGTCGACCTCGTGATGCGGCGATTCGATCGCGCCGATCGGGAAGCCGGGGGTGAGCGCGACCCGCAGGCGCACCGGGTTGGTCTTGCCGGCGTCGGGCGGCAGCACCGGCGCCGAGATGCGCCCGGCGTCGGGCACCCGGTCGGTCGCCTCGACCGACCAGCCGCCGGCGCCCAGGCTCACGGTCTGGATCGCGCCCGGAATGTAGCGCGGCCCGACCACCATCGGGAAGCGCAGGCTGAACGCCCCCTGGTCGTAGCGCAGCACCTGCTGGTACTCGATCTCGACCTCGACCTGCTCGCCCGGGCCGATGTTGGCGATCGAGGTGGTGAAGATGTTGGGCCGCTCGGATTCGAGCAGGCCGGCCTTGCGCCCCTCGGCACGCGCGGTCTCGTAGACCCGGCGGGCTTCCTCGCGCTCCTTGATCATGCCTTCGATCACGCGCTCGCCGACGCGCAGGCGCAGATGATCGACGGCCGCATTCTCGGGCAGCGGGAACACGTACACGCCCTCGACCCATTGTTGCACCGGGTTGAAGAACTGCTGGCGGACGGCGGCGCGCGCGACCATGCCGCCGACCTCGATCGAGACGTCGGTGCCGACCGTGGGCCCGAGGCGGAAGGCCCGCGCGGCCTCGTCGCTGCCGGCGTCGCGCTCGCGCAGCAGCAGGCTGCCGGCGCCGACCTTGGCCGGCTCGACCAGCGGCAACGCGGCCAGTGCGGTCGCCGGCGCATCCGCGCGCGCCGGCGCCAGCGCGGCCAGCAACACAACAACGGCCGCGACCGGAAGCCGGCAGCGGCCACCCATCCGAGTGAGCGCATGGTGAGGCATGGTTTCCCCCTTGCACGGGCACCGGGTCGCCGCGACCCGGCATCGCGGTCACGTTGCGCAGGAAACCGGACGGAATTCGGGCGCGGCCGGTGGCGGGCGAGGGGAATTGTCGGGGCGATTTTGTGGCGGCGGGGCTCGCCGCCGCCGGGCGTTACGGGGTGCGCGCGCGCTCGATCGCCTGGGCCAGCGCGGCAAGGTCGATCGGCTTGGCGACGTGGTCGTTCATGCCGGCGGCGCGAACCCGGGCGCGGTCGCCGGGCTCCGCGTTCGCGGTCAGCGCGATGATGGGGGTGCGCCCGGCGGCGCCGCCGTGGGCGCGGATGCGCCGCGTCGCCTCGAGGCCGTCGATGCCGGGCATCTCGATGTCCATCAGGATCAGGTCGAAGCCGCCGCGCGCCGCCGCCGCCACCGCCGCGCGCCGCCGCCGCCACCGCCGCGGCGCCGTCGGCGACCGCCTCGACGCGGTGGCCGAGGTCGCCGAGCACCGCGGCGACCAGCCGCCGGTTCACCAGGTTGTCCTCGGCGAGCAGGATCGCGAGCGGCCGCCGATCGGTTACGACACCCGCGCCCGGCGACGGCCGCGCCGCCGCCTCGGTCACGGCGCCACCGAGACTGTCTCGAAGTCGGCGGGCACGGTGATCTCGATCACCTCGAAGTCGTCCGAGTACTCGACCACGCGGTGGCGGATGCCGGGGCGCTGGTACATGCAGTCGCCGGCCTCCAGCCGGCGCTCGCCGAGGCCCTCGAAGCGCACCCGCGCCGAGCCCTTGAGCACGTAGACGAGCTGGAAGTCGAGGATGTGGTAGTGCTCGTCGCCGGGCTCATCGCACGGCCTGCGGGCGCGGATCACCTGGGCCATCAGCTTGCCGCCGGTGGCCCTGGTCATGCCGAGGTCGCGATACTCGAAATGGTCGCGCAGCCCCACCGTCCACTTGGCCTTGGCCGACTTGGCGATGGCGAACGCGCCGCGCGCGAAGCTCTTGTCCGGGGTCTTGACCGGCCTGGGCCTGGTCTTGGTCGCGGTGGTGGCCATGGGTCCTCCCAGCGGTTCGACTGTGAATGATTGCGCCGTGCCGGGGCGAGAATAGCACCACCCTCAGCGGCCCGGCCAGACCACGTTGCCGGCAAGCTGCGGCCAGGCCGCGGGCGCGCCGGCAATCTCGGCCGCCTCGGCCGGCGGCGCATCGGCCGGCCACAGCGCGGCGACGAACCGGCGCCCGGTGACGCCGTCGGAGGCGGGCGAGGCGAGCCAGCGCGCGGGCGGCACCATCGCCGCGACCGGGATCAGGTCCCTGCGCGCGAACGGGCTCGATGCCGGCACCATGGCCGTGTCGGTCGGCCCGCCCGGCACCAGCACGTTGACCGTGACCCCGGTGCCGTCGAGCTCCTTGGCCCAGATCGCCGACGCCGACTCGAGCGCCGCCTTGGCCGGGCCGTAGGGCGCGAAGCCCTCGTTCATCATGGTGAACAGGCTGGTGGTGACGTTGACGATCCGCCCCCAGCCGCGCGCGACCATCGCCGGCACCGCGGCGCGGGTCATCAGGAACGCGCCCATGCAGTTGACGTCGAAGATTCGCCGCCACTGCGCGGGCGCGATGTCGCCGATGCGCACCGGCCGGGCGAAGTGGTCGTCGCGGATCATGTTCATGCCGAGGCCGGCGTTGTTGATCAGCACATCGAGCGCGCCGCAGGCCTCGGCGATGCGGCGTACCGCGGCTTCGCACTGGTCGGGCTCGGAGATGTCGGCGGCGACCTTGACCACCTCGCCGGGCAGCGCCTCGAGCGCGCGCGCCTCCACGTCGAGCGCCGCCACGCGCACGCCGTCGGCGGCAAGGCCCTTGGCGATCGCCGCGCCGATGCCGCGCGCGGCACCGGTGACCAGCGCGACCCGGCTGGTCGGTGCGGCGCGCGCGGTCACGGCACCAGCACCGCGCGCCCCAGCACGCGCCCCGCGCGCAGGTCGTCGAGGGTGCGCGAGGCATCGGCGAGCGGGCGGGTCTGGATCGGGATCGGCGCTACCCGCCCGTCGCGCGCCAGCGCCATCATGGCGCGGAACTGGCCGAGCGAGCCGACATAGGAGCCGGTCACGGTGATGCCTTTCAGCGGGAACATCGCGAGCGGCATGGTCATGCGCCCGCCGAGCAGCCCGACCACGACCAGCGTGCTCCGGCGCCCGAGCGCGGCGTTGGCGAACGCGAACGAGCTGTCCGCGCCGACGAAGTCGAGCACCGCGCTGACGCCTCCGCCGGTCGCGGCGCGCACCGCCTTGGCGGCGCCCTTGTCCGCCGGATCGAACGCCGCCCCGGCACCGGCGGCGAGCGCCGCCTCGCGCTTCGCCGGGTCGATGTCGGCGACCAGGGGCGCGGTCTCGTGCAGCGCGCGCGCGAACGACAGCGCCGCCATGCCGACGCCGCCCACGCCGACGATCAGCACCGGCCCGTCGCCGGCCGCTCCGCCGGCCTTGGCCAGT
>DASWHU010000195.1:0-4527 GCA_036398035.1 Alphaproteobacteria bacterium
TCACGAATGCGCGCACCGCGTCGGCATGTCGCTCGGCGCGCCGGAGAGCGTCGACGACATCTACCAGCACACGACACGGTTCCTGTTCCTCGATACCGAGGAAGCGCTGCTCAACAGCGATTCCTACGCGCTGTTCGCGGGCGCGATCAGCGGCGGCGTGCCGGTCTCGTTCGTGATCGTCGAGCCGTCCATCGGCGCCGGCGTCGCCATCCCGGGGCGCGGAGCGGCGACGTGGCAGGCGCGGCTCTATATCGGCGCCGAGGCCCAGCACCCGGTGCTCGGCATCTTCAACCCGACGCTTGGCTTCGGCATGTCGCTGATCGGCGAGACGACCACCGGCGGCCCGTCGCCAGTGGCAGCGGGGCCGAGCCTGCTCGCCAGCCTGCTGGCGGGGGTGCGGATCGGCGACCCGCGGCCCGGCGCCGCCGGCGGCGGCTATGCGTCGTTCTTCGGCGGGCCGGCGCTCGCCGTCGGTGCCTCCGAGTTGAAGGCCGGCGCCGAGGCGGGACTCGCGCTCGGCTATCGCTGGCGGTGGCTCGATGTCTCCGCCGGTGTCGGCTATGCCTACGACCCGACGCGCGAGGCCGGCATGGAGCACTTGTTCACGCTCGGCGCGAGCGTGAGCTTCCTGCCGTTCCACGTCACGGCAGGCGGCAGATGACCAAGACCTTGGCCGTTGCGAGCCACGGGTCGCAGCCCGTGCGGCGGGCGGCGTGGGCGCAGTCGTGCCGGTGCGCACAGCGGCCGGCCGGTGCGAGCAACCGCGCGCTCCAGGCAAAGCTCAGGGTGGGGCCGGCCAACGACCCGCTCGAACGCGCGGCCGACCGAGCGGCGGATCGGGTGCTGGCGGGCGGCCCCGCCGGGGCGCTCGGCCGCGCGGGCCTGGGCGCGCAGCGCGCCTGCGCGGCGTGCGCGGCAGAGCAGCGGGAGACCTTGCGCCGCCAGCCGGTCGAGGGCGAGGAACAGGACGAGGAGCAGGTCCAGGCCAAGGCTGAAGTGGGCGGGCCGCACGCCGCCAGCGCCGAGGCCGCCGCCGCGGCGGTGGCGAGCGGCGGCCGGCAGTTGTCGCCCGGCCTGCGCGCCTATTTCGAGCCGCGCTTCGGGCGAGACTTGGCGGACGTGCGCGTCCACGACCATGCGCGGGCGGCCGGCGCGGCGCGCGCAATCGGCGCCCGCGCCTACACCCTCGGCCGCGACGTGGCCTTCGCGCCCGGCGCCTGGGCGCCCGCCAGCGACGACGGACGGCGCCTGATCGCCCATGAGCTCGCCCACGTCGTGCAGCAAGGCTCGGGCCGCGCGGTGGTCGTCCGGCGTCAGGGCGATCCGGACCTGCCGCCGCCACCGGACTTCGCGCCGCCGGAACGGCGTTTGCCGCCGATGATCGAGATCGTCGAGACCCCCGACCGGGCCGAGCCGGGCTGCCCGCGGCCGCCGACCAATCTCGGCAACCTGACGCCGGTGCCGCCGTGCGCCGAGGACGGCGAGGATATCGACGGCAAGGTGTTCTATTTCTGCCCGGATTCGGACGTGTTCCTGGATGCCGCCGACCTCGAGAATTTTCGCAGCTTTGTGCAAGGCAAGCTGTCGGGGACGCAGTTCCGTGTTCGCGGCTATGCCAGCGTCGAGGGTCCGGGCACGGCGGTGCAGGCCGACGCCTACAACCGCCGGCTCACCTGCCATCGCACCAAGCGCATGGTCCGCGAGTTGATCAACGCGGGCGTTCAGGAGACCCAGATCGAGGCGGTGTCGCTCGGCCCGACCGAGCGCTTCGGCGCGGGCCGCGACAAGCGTCCGCTCAACCGGGTCGCGGTGGTCGAGGCCGTTCCGCCCACGCGCCGGACCACGCCGCCCGACGGCGGCGGCACGCTGACGCCGGCCCAGGTCCGCGACCGCGCCCGGCAGCTGCTTGTGGCGGGCAACTATCTGCTGGGTGCGGACGCCTATCTTGCGCGCTGGTCGTGCGGGCGCTTCCACAACCTCTCGGACGCGGTAAGCCGCACCAGCGTACAGATGGAAGGAGTCGACTTCGGCGGCAGCGTCACCGAGCTCGGCACGATCGGACGGTTCGGGGCGAACACGATTAAGCTCTCTTCCAGCGTCACGAACGCCACCGATCCGACCACCTGCGCCGCCAACCGCATCGCCGACCTGACCTTCCATCATTTTGCCCGGCCGCAGCTTCCGGCCTTCGGCGACCAGCATCGGGCCGGGCTTCACCTGGTGCATCTCGCCGGGCTGCCCGCCTGCACCATGCGGCGCGACCCGCTCGGCCTCGACAACGACGACATCTCGGTTCCCCTGGCCGACGACCCGTTCCTCGGCTTCCAGCCGGCTTGCGCCGACATGCCGCTGCCCGGCCCGATCGGCGGCCGCGGCCATCCGAGCCGCGCCGAGACCCCGCCCACCTTCACCGCCGGCCCGATCCGGCTCGACGGCGGCTCGGGCAGCATCTCCGGCGCGCTCGACCCGGCGCCGTCGCGGCCGGGCGCGCCGACCGTCGGCGTCGAGATGTCGCGGCCGATGACGCTGACGGGAAAGGTCACCGCCTCGGGTGATGCGGCGACGATCGCCACCTACGAAGTCGGCTTCGTGCAGACGGCGATGGCCGAGGACTGGCTCAACACCTATGTCGACGGGCGGCGCGAGCGCCGCCGGCTGCCGCTGCCGCTGCGCGACGGGCCGGGGCGCGACGATCCGCTGTCGGACCCGCCCTGGTTCGCGCGCTTCGCGCGCGTCCAGGCCCAGCCGGGCGACAACGACGTGACCATGACCGACGCGCCCAACTTCCGCGCGTTCCGGGTCCTTCCCGACCTTTCCACGACTCGCTTCGTGCGCAGCTTCGACCTGCCCCCGGCCACCGGCGGCACCGCCCGGCGGCACGACTTCGCCGTGTTCGAGCCGCAGGCGACGCATCCCAACAACGTTCCCGACTGGGGCCACCGCGAGATCGAGTTCAACACCTGGCTGGTCGCCCGACAGGCCAATCCGCGCGCGCCGGCGACCCTCGATTCGACCGTCGCCATCGCCGGCGTGCGCATGACGCTCCGCCACGAGGTGAACTGGGTGGTCGACAGCAGCGGGCGAATCGAGGGGAATGGCACCTTCACCGTCTCGTCGCAGCCCGCGGCCGAGAGCGACGCGGCGATGCTGGTGCTGCGCGGCGCCACGGCCCAGGACTTCGTCAGCCCGCAAGGCGTGCCGCTGTTCAACGAGTTCCTCGAGACCCAGGGTCCGCTGCCGCGCGTGAGCGCCGGCGGCCTGGCGCGCAACGCCTACTTCGCCGCGGTGCGCAAGATCGTGGCGCCGCACCGCACCACCCCGCGGCTGCGCGAACGGTTCGTGGTCCGGATCAAGGTCGACATGGCGACCGGACGGGTGATCCTCGACACGCCGGCCCTGGAAGGGCGGGCAATCGAGATCGTGCCGAGCGAAACAGAGGGCGGGCCGATCAATCCGGGCGAGGCGCGCACTCTCGCGCGCGCGATCTTCCCCGAGGTCCGCAAGCTGGTGCTGCGCAGCCTGACCTCGACCGATCCCGAATCCGGGGTCGTGACCGTGCCGGTCGTGATCACGGCCGAGCCCTGAGCCGGAGCCGAGACGCGCATTATGGCCCCGCCGGTCCGCCCCAGCCGATCCCGCCGAGAGCCGTCACCTGCGCGGGCGCCGGTGTCGCTCGGCGCCGCCGGTGCCACCCTGGCCGCGCCCGGAGCCAGCAATCAGTCGGCGCTCCAGCGTTTCGCGCCGCAACTGCCGAGGCTCTCGGCGGCCGACCTGCGGGCGATCCTCGCCGAAAGCGAACGGCCGGTGCGCGCCTGGCTCGACGCCAACGAGTCGTTGGTGGCGACCCTGTCGCTCGCCGCGGCCACCGCGGAAGTGTTGCGTCGCGTGCCCGGCGCCGGCGACCAGGGGGCGGGCATGATCGCCGGCATCGTCCGCGACTGGGCGGCCGAGCGCGGCCTGACCTTGCGGCCGGTGTCGCTGGTGCCGCATCCGGCGGACGCGGCGGCCGGGCCGGGTGCGCGGCCGAGCATCGCGACCGGCGACAGCGGCCTGATTGCCGCGGTCCGCGGCGCGATCGGCGCGGTCACCGAGGGCATCCGCATCGAGCGCCCGTACGGCTTCACACGTATCGGCGTGAGCGGCGCGACTGTGGGCTTGCGCCCGGGCGAGAGCGAGATCTCGGGCACGGTTACGCCGAGCGGCGGGGTCCGCGTGCGCGCCGGCGAGCGGGGCGGGCGAGGGGAGGTCGAGGTGAGCGAAAGCGGCGTCGCCATCGCCGCGCGCCCGCCAAGTCCCGGCGTCCGGTTCAAGGCCGGGGTGAGCTGGTCGGGCGCGCTCAACTTCTCGTCGAGCGTCGCGAATTTCCATTTCGCCATGTCGGTCACGCCCGAGCGCTGGTCGATGACATTCACGTTTCCGTCGGGCGACATGCCCGCGGACCTGTCGATGCTCGGACGCGTGTTCGGCGACGGCGAGTCGGCGCTGCGCGCGGCGTTGATCGAGACCGCGGGCGTGCGCAACCTTGGC
>DASWHU010000196.1:0-5336 GCA_036398035.1 Alphaproteobacteria bacterium
GCCGGCGTCTACACCACGCCCGCGGTCTACTGCGAGGTCAAGGCGGTGTTCACCAACACCGTGCCGGTCGACGCCTATCGCGGCGCCGGGCGGCCCGAGGCGTGCTACCTGATCGAGCGCATCGTCGACGTGGCGGCGCGCGAATGCGGCCTGGACGCGGCCGAGATCAGGCGCCGCAACTTCATCCCCGAATCCGCCCAGCCCTACCAGACGCCGGTGGCGATGGTCTATGACGGCGGCAACTACGCCAAGAACATGGCGGACTGCCTGAAGGCCGCCGACGCCGCCGGCTTCGCCGCCCGGCGCAAGGACGCCAAGGCGCGCGGCAAGCTGCGCGGCTTTGGCCTGGCCTGCTACATCGAGGCCTGCGGCGCGGCGCCGTCGGCGATCGCCGGCGCGCTCGGCGCGCGCGCGGGGCTGTACGAGATGGCCACCGTGCGCGTCAACCCGACCGGCTCGGTGACCGTGATCACCGGCACCCACAGCCACGGCCAGAGCCACGAGACCACCTTTGCCCAGCTGGTTTCCGAGCGCCTGTCGCTGCCGCTGGAGGCGATCGAGGTGGTGCACGGCGACACCGACCGCATCCCGTTCGGCATGGGCACCTACGGCTCGCGCTCGCTGGCGGTGGGCGGCAGCGCGCTGGTCAAGTCGCTCGACAAGGTGGTGGACAAGGGCAAGCGCATCGCCGGCCACATCCTCGAGGCCGCGGCCGACGACATCGAGTTCGCCAACGGCCGCTTCACCGTCTCGGGCACCGACCGCTCGCTCGCTTTCGCCGAGATCGCCGGCGCCGCCTACGTGCCGCACAACTATCCGCTCGCCGAGCTCGAACCGGGGCTCGAGGAGACCTCGTATTTCGATCCGCCCAATTTCACCTTCCCGAGCGGCTGCTACGTGTGCGAGGTCGAGGTCGACCCCGACACGGGGACGGTGTCGATCGAGCGCTTCACCGCGGTCGACGACTTCGGCGTGGTGATCAACCCCAACGTCGTCGAGGGCCAGGTCCACGGCGGCCTGGTCCAGGGCATCGGCCAGGCGCTGTACGAGGGCTGCCGCTACGACCCCGAGAACGGCCAGCTGATCACCGGCTCGTACATGGACTACTGCATGCCCAAGGCAAGCGACGTGCCGCCGTTCGCGGTCTCGACCAACGTCACCTTGAGCCCGACCAACCCGATGGGCGTGCGCGGCTGCGGCGAGGCCGGCGCGATCGGCGCGCCGCCAGCGGTGATCAACGCCGTCGTCGACGCCTTGTCGGACTACGGCGTCACCCACATCGACATGCCGGCGACGCCGCAGCGGGTGTGGCGGACGATCCAGGGCCACGCGCACGCCCGGGCGGCCGAGTAGAGGGAGGCAGCGATCGATGTACGACTTCACCTATCACCGCGCGGCGAGCGTCGACCAAGCCAAGAAGCTGCTCGCCGCCGCCGCCGACGGGCGCTACCTCGCCGGCGGCATGACCTTGCTGCCGACCATGAAGCAGCGGCTGGCGAACCCGAGCGACCTGATCGACCTCGCCGGCATCGCCGAGCTCGCCGGCATCCGCCGCGACGGCAAGGCGCTGGTGGTCGGCGCCATGACCACCCACGCCGCGGTCGCGGCCAGCGCCGAGGCGCGCAAGGCGATCCCCGCGCTCGCCGCGCTCGCCGGCATGATCGGCGACCCGCAGGTGCGCAACCGCGGCACCATCGGCGGCTCGCTGGCCAACAGCGACCCCGCCGCCGACTACCCGGCCGCGGTGCTGGCGCTGGGCGCGACCGTGCGCACCGACCGGCGCGAGATCGCCGGCGACGACTTCTTCACCGGCATGTTCGAGACCGCGCTCGATAACGGCGAGCTGATCACCGCGGTGTCGTTCCCGGTGCCCGAGGCGGCCTGCTACATGAAGTTCGCCAACCCGGCCTCGCGCTACGCCATCGTCGGCGTGATGGTGGCGCGCACCGGCGCAGGCGTGCGGGTGGCGGTGACCGGCGCCGGGCCGTGCGCGTTCCGGGTTGCCGACATGGAGAAGGCGCTGGCCAAGAAGTTCGCGCCCGAGGCGATCGCGGGCATCGGCGTGCCGGCCGACGACCTCAACGCCGACATCCATGCCGGCGCCGACTACCGCGCCCATCTGATCGGGGTGATGGCCAAGCGGGCGGTCGCGGGGTGCGCCTGAGCCGGGCTTGGCGATGACGGCGCTGCCGGCTTCGGTCGACGAGGCGCTGGCGCTGCTCGCCGCGGGGCACTACGTCGCCGACCGCAGCCTCGCCACCGCGCTCTATCTGTCGCTGTCCATGGGCCGGCCGCTGTTCCTCGAGGGCGAGGCCGGGGTCGGCAAGACCGAGATCGCCAAGGTGCTCGCCGAGCGGCTCGACCGGCGCCTGGTGCGGCTCCAGTGCTACGAGGGCCTCGACATAGCCAGCGCGGTCTATGAGTGGAACTACGCCGCCCAGATGGTCGAGATCCAGGCCGCCAAGGCGGAAGGGATCGCCGACCGCGCGCGCCTGATCGACGACGTGTTCTCGCGCCGGTTCCTGATCGAGCGGCCGATCCTGCAGGCGCTCGAGCCGGACAGTCGCGGCGCGCCGGTGCTCTTGATCGACGAGCTCGACCGCGCCGACGAGCCGTTCGAGGCCTACCTGCTCGAGGTGCTCGCCGACTTCCAGGTCACCGTGCCCGAGATCGGCACCATCCGCGCGCCGAGTGCGCCGATCGTGGTCATCACCTCGAACCGCACGCGCGAGATCCACGACGCGATCAAGCGCCGCTGCTTCTACTTCTGGATCGACTATCCCGACGCCCGGCGCGAGAAGCAGATCCTGGCCGCGCGCGTGCCCGGCGCGCCCGAGCGGCTGTCGGGCGAGGCGGTGGCGTTCGTGCAGCGGCTGCGCGCCCTCGACCTGTTCAAGAAGCCGGGCGTCGCCGAGACCATCGACTGGGCGAACGCGCTGATGCGCCTCGACGCGATCGAGCTCGACGCCGAGACCGTCGATGCGACCCTCGGCGTGCTGCTCAAATACCAGGACGACATCGCGCGCCTGCGCGGCACCGAGGCCGCCGCCATCCTCGACGAGATCCGCCGCGGCAGCGAGGGCGCGCGCGCGCGCGCCGCCGGCGCCGGCGCATGAGCGGGCTCAGGCTGATCGACCTCGAGGGCGACGCCGAGGCGCGCGGGCAAGCCCACGGCCGGGCGCTCAAGTCCGCCATCGCCGACAATGTCGAGACCTACCTCGCCCGCTTCGAGTCGGGCGGCATCGCCCGCGCCGACGCGCTTGCCGAGGGCGCGCGCTGGGGCGAGCGCATCGCGCGCTTCGATGAAGATTACGCGGCCGAGATGCGCGCGATCGCCGAGGCGGCGGGCATCGATGCCGCGGCGGTGGCGATGCTGAACGCGCGCTGGGAGTTGAGCTACGGCATCACCGCGCGCGACGCGCTCGCCCGCGACGGCTGCACCGCGTTCGCGGCGCTGCCCGAGATCACGCGCACCGGCACCACCTTGATCGGCCAGAACTGGGACTGGCTCGAGCGCCTGCGCGGCCGCCTCGCCGTGCTGCGCGTGCGCGGCCGCGGCCATCCCGACTTCCTGTGCATCACCCAGGCCGGCATCGCCGGCGGCATGATCGGGCTCAATGCCGCCGGCATCGGGCTGTGCGTCAACGGCATGACCTCGGACCGCGACGGCCGCGACCCGGAGCGCAAGCCGTTCCACCTGCGCGTGCGCGAGGCGCTGCGCGCGTCCTCGCTCGCCACCGCGCTCAAGGCGTTCCTCGGCAGCCCGCGCGCCTGCTCGGTCAACGTCCTGTTCGGCCACGCCGGCGGCGAGGCGATCGACGTCGAGGCGGCGCCCGACACCGAAAGCGTGCTCTACCCCGAGGGCGGCCTGATCACCCACGCCAACCATTTCGAGCGCCCGCCCGGGGTGGTCTCGACCCTGCAATGGCTGCGCCCGGGCACGCTCTACCGCGCGCGCCGGCTGCGCCGCCTGTTCCGCCAGGCCAACCGGGCGGTCGACGTCGAGCTCGCCCAAGAGCTGTTCGCCGACCACTTCAGCCGGCCGCACTCGATTTGTGCCCACCCGGATGCGGACGTGGACGAGATCGAGCGCACCACCACCGTCACCTCGGCGATCCTCGACCTCGGCAACCGGGTGCTCTACGCCACCGACGGCCCGCCCTGCGAGAACCCGTACCGGGCCTATCCGCTCGACCGATGACCGCGCCCGCCCGCGGCCCCGGGCATCTCGCCGACAACGTCATGCATTTCTGCCGCACCTTGCGCGCCGCCGGGCTGCCGGTGGGGCCGGGCAAGGTGATCGACGCGCTGGGCGCGATGGCGCGCACCGGGCTCGCCCGGCGCGACGACGTCTACTGGGCGCTCCATGCCAGCCTGGTCAACCGGCGCGACCAGCACGAGCTGTTCGACCAGGCCTTCCATGCGTTCTGGCGCGCGCCCGACCTGCTGGAGCGGCTCGCGGGCCTCGCGCTGCCCGAGTTCGTGCGCGTGGCCAAGGCGCCGCCGGCCGCGCGCAGGGTGGCCGAGGCGCTGCGCGCTGTGCGCGGCGAGGGCGAGGAGCGCGCGCCCGAGACCCGCGAGCTCGACGCCGCGCTCACCGCCTCGGGCGCCGAGGTGTTGCAGAAGATCGACTTCGAGCGCATGACCGCGGACGAGATCGCGCTCGCCAAGCGCGCGATCCGCGAGCTCGCACTGTCGATCGCGGCGCTGCCGACGCGCCGCTTCGCGCCGGCGACGCACGGCGCCCGCATCCACATGCGCCGGACCTTGCGCGCGGCGCTGCGCGGCCAAGGCGAGGCGATCCCGCTGGTCCGCCGCCGGCGGCTGCGCCGGCCGCCGCCGATCGTCGTGCTGTGCGATATCTCGGGCTCGATGGGGCGCTATTCGCGCATGCTGCTGCACTTCCTGCACGCGCTCGCCAACGACCGCGACCGGGTGCACGTGTTCGCCTTCGGCACCCGGCTGACCAACGTCACCCGCAGGCTTCGCCAGCGCGACGTCGACGTGGCCATGGACGCGGTGGTGGACGCGGTCGAGGACTGGTCGGGCGGCACCCGCATCGGCGACTGCCTGCACGACTTCAACCGCGCCTGGTCGCGGCGCGTGCTCGGCCAGGGCGCGATCGTGCTGTTGATCTCGGACGGCCTCGACCGCGCGGCGGGGGTCGACCTGGGGCGCGAGATGGAGCGGCTGCACAAGTCGTGCCGGCGGCTGATCTGGCTCAACCCGCTTTTGCGCTATGATGGCTTCGAGCCGAAGGCGCTCGGCGTGCGCGCGATGCTGCCGCATGTCGACGAGTTCCGGCCGGTGCACAACCTGGAGACCATCGCCGCGCT
>DASWHU010000197.1:0-7131 GCA_036398035.1 Alphaproteobacteria bacterium
GATTGAGTCACGACAGGTCCTCGTCCTGAGGAGCGAGCGAAGCGAGCGTCTCGAAGGACGACAGCCGGTTCATTGACACGCTCACGGTCGGGCCGACAGGCGCGCTGCGCTTGCCGGCCGCTTGTTTGCTTGCCTAACTGCCTAGTTGCACTTAGCGCCGGGGAAGCCGGCCTTCATCCACTCGATGCCGGTGGTGCCTTCGGGCGGGTTGACGCAGTCGGCGTCGTAGTAGGTGACGTCGGTCACCGTCACCCGGCCGAGACCGGGGTCCCACTTGCTGCGGCCGATGGCATTCGCCTGGACCGCCTGATGGCCGTTGCCGAGCCGCATCATCACCGGCCCGCTCGGCCCGGTATATTCGAGGTGCTCGAAGGCCGCGATCACCTGCTCCGGCGTCGGCCAGCCGCCGGCCGCGGCCGCCGCCTTCTCGTAGGCGAGCTTCACGCCGAGGATCGCCTGGGCGTACTTGTACGAGGCGTAGTTGGGCACGTTGCCGACGCGCTCGACATAGCGCGCCTGGAACCAGTCATTGAGCGCGCTCTTAGGGGCGAACGGCCCGTGCGGGCCGCGGCCGCCGATGATCGTGCCGTCGGGAAGCTGCGCGCCGATCGAGTTCAGGATCTGCTCGCCCGCGCTCAGGATCACCGTCGAGCGGTCGAACAGGCCGCGACCGCCCGCCTGGAGGATGAACGCCTCGAGGTCGGCGCCCCACAGGCTGGAGTGGACGACCTCGGGGCGGGTGGCGAGCAGGGTCGAGATCTCGGCGCCGTACTGGCCGGCGAAGATCTTCGGGAACTGCGCGGTGACGACCTCGACTCCCGGCTGCAATACCTCCATCGAGGTCGAGAAGTCGGTCCACGAGTCCTGGCCCCAGGCGTAGTTCTGGTTGATGCCGGCGATGCGCTTGACCTCCGGCCTCATCGCCAGCAGGTAGCGGGCAGCGGCGACGTTGTCCATCACCGCGTGCGGGCCGGTGCGGAACACGTACTTGTAGCTTGCGTCCTCGAACACCCTGGGCGTGCCGCAGTCGGCGAGCACGGTCAGCATCTTGAGCTCTTCCGCGACCTGGGGCACCGCCAGGCAGTCGCCGCTCGAGATGTAGCCGAGCACCAAGTCGACGCCCTGGCGCTGGACCATGTTGCGGAACTCGGCGACCTGCTTGGTGGCGCCGCCGGCCTCGTCGACGATCTGGACCTCGATCTTGGCGCCGGCGATGCCGGGGGTGTCGTAGGGCGGCGCCATCTCGCCGGCATTGAGCGCATCGATGATCACCTCGGCGCCGTTCTGCGCCGGAATCCCGAACACGCCCGCCGCCGGGCCGGAAATGAACGCCACCAGGCCGATGGTGACGGTGTCCTTGGCGTGCGCGACGCCGGCGGCCGCGACCGCCCCCGCCACCACCGCGCCGGCCGCGACCGCGCGCACGCCGCGCGTCAAGCTGGTGCTGCCTGTCATCGCTGATTCCTCCCTCAGCCCGAGCCGTACCGGGTTCGGGGCGAGGTTTAGCGCATTTGCCGCCGCAGGGGCAATCTGTGTCAAACTCGCCGCGAGCCCCGGCCAGCCGAGGATACGACTGATGTCACGCCTGCGAACCCGCACCCCGCCCCTGTTCGACCCCGAGTTCCTGGACAGCGCGGCGGCGCGTCCGATCCGCTTCCTGTCCGAATACCTGGAGCCCGAGGATCGGCTGGCGCGGCTCGGCGTGCGCGACACCGTGGTGTTCCTGGGCTCGTCGCGAATTCCCGAGCCGGCGCAGGCCGAGGCCGCGCTCGAGCGCGCCCGCCGGGGCGGCGGCGACGTGGCCGAGGCCGAGCGGATGGTGGCGATGTCCGCGTTCCACGACCGCGCGCGCGAGCTCGCCCGGCGGCTCACCGAATGGTCGCGCGCGCAGGCCGAGGACGGCCACCGCTTCGTCGTCTGCACCGGCGGCGGCCCCGGCCTGATGGCGTCGGCCAATCTCGGCGCGTGCGACGCCGGCGGCCCGACCATCGGCCTCAACATCGAGATCCCGGGCCTCCAGCCCGTCAACCCGCACGTGCCGGCCGAGCTGTCGTTCGAGTTCCGCTACTTCTTCATGCGCAAGTTCTGGTTCGTCTACATGGCCAAGGCGATCGTGGTGCTGCCCGGCGGCTTCGGCACCCTCGACGAGTTCTTCGAGGTGCTGACCTTGAAGCAGACCGGCAAGGTCGCGGGGCCGCTGCCGATCGTGCTGCTGGGCGCGGAGTTCTGGCGGGACGTGGTCGACTTCGAGGCGCTGGTCCGCTACGGCACCGTGCGGCGCGCCGACCTGGCGCTGTTCCGGGTGACCGATTCCGTCGACCAGGCGTTCGACTTCCTGACCGCCGAGCTCGGGCGGAGGCCGCTGGTCACGCCCGGCCCGGCGATGGCACCCTGAGCGCGCAACAACCGAGGAGGCGTGAGCGACCATGCGCAGCTATCAGATCGTCGAGTGGGACCGGCCGCTGGCGCTCGCCGAGCGCGCCACGCCTGCCCCCCAGGGCACCGAGGTGCTGCTCAAGGTCGACGCCTGCGGCGTCTGCCACAGCGACATCCACATCCGCCAGGGCTATTTCGACCTCGGCGACGGCGAGCGCATCCGGCTCGCCGACCGCGGCGCGCGCCTGCCTTTGACCATGGGCCACGAGGTGGTCGGCGAGGTGGCGGCGCTCGGCCCCGAGGCCGCCGGCGCCAGGGTCGGCGACAAGCGCATCGTGTTCCCGTGGATCGGCTGCCGGCAGTGCGAGGTGTGCCTCACGGGCAAAGAGATGCTGTGCCTGACGCCCAAGTTCATCGGCGCGCGCGTCGACGGCGGCTACAGCGACTACGTGCTGGTGCCGCACCCCAAGTACCTGATCGACTATGCGGGGGTTGCCACCGACCTCGCCTGCACCTATGCCTGCTCGGGAATCACCGCCTACAGCGCGCTCAGGAAGGTGGCGCCGCTCGGGGCCACGGACACCGTCCTGATCGTCGGCGCGGGCGGGGTCGGGCTGAACGGCGTCTACATCGCGCGCGCGCTCTATGAGTCGCGCCTGGTGGTCGCCGACATCGATGCGGCCAAGCGCGCCGCGGCCGAGGACGCCGGCGCCGACCACGTGATCGACAACTCGGCGCCCGGCGCGCTCGATCAGGTGATCGAGCTGTCGGGCGGCGGGGTGGCCGCGGCGCTCGATTTCGTCGGCGCGCCGGCGACCTCCAAGTTCGGGTTCGATTCGCTGCGCAAGGGCGCGACCCTCGTCGTGGTCGGGCTCTACGGCGGCAAGCTGCCCGTGCCGCTGCCGCTGATGCCGCAGAAGGCGCTGACGGTGCGCGGCTCCTATGTCGGCACGCTTGCCGAGATGCACGCATTGATGGAGCTGGTGCGCGCCGGCCGGGTGCCGCCGCTGCCGGTCCACGCCCGCCGGCTCGACGAGGCCGAGCAGGCGCTCGCCGACCTCGCCTCCGGCCGCGTCGTCGGCCGCTACGTGCTCAAGCCGTGAGTGCGCTCGCCGTTCATCCGATGCGCGCGCCGCGCCGCCAGACCGCGCGCACCAGCGGCAGCGCCTCGACGATGCGCACCCGCACCAGGTCCGCGGCCAGGCCGGGGGCGATCTCGCCGCGGTCGTCGAGCCCGGCGGCGCGCGCCGGCGTCAGGCTGACCGCCGCGATCGCCGCGGGCAACGACCCCTCGCCGCTGCCGGCGATCAGGAACGCGCCGTGCAGCAGGCTCACGGGCATGTAGTCCGACGACAGGATGTCGACCAGGTCGGCCTCGGCCAGCTCCTGCACCGAGACGTTGCCCGAATGCGAGCCGCCGCGGACCAGGTTGGGCGCGCCGGCGATCACCTTGAGCCCGCGGGCGCGGGCGGCGCGGGCGGCGCCGAGCGTGGTCGGGAACTCGGCCAGCGCGACGCCGAGCCCCGCGGCCTCGTCGATATGCGCCTCGGTGGCGTCGTCATGGCTCGCCAGCGGCAGCCCGCGTGCCCGGCACAGCGCGGCGACGCGCGCGCGGTTGGGCCCGGCGTGGCGGTGCGCGACTTCCTTCTGGCCGGCGATGAACGCCTCCATCTCGGCGTCCGTGGTGCCCCATTTCTCCTTGTAATAGGCGCGATACTGGCGGTCGTCGGTGAACTGGCGCTGGCCCGGGGTGTGGTCCATCACCGACACCAGACCGACCAGCGGGTGGTCGACGAACGGCTGATACAGCTCGAACAGGTTGGCGCAGCCGACCTCGCAGCGCATGTGCAGGAAGTGCTCGGCGCGCAGCATGCCGGCGGCCTGCGCGCGCGAGGTCGTCTCCGCCATGTCGACCAGGTCGCGCCGGCGCGCGCTGTCGGCGCGGATGTCGCCGACGACGAGGGCGTCGAACACGGTGGTGATTCCCGCCGCCACCACCTGGGCGTCGTGGGCGACCGCCGCCGCCGCGGTCGGCCAGCGCACACCGGGGCGCGGCACCACGTGCTTCTCCAGGTTGTCGGTGTGCAGCTCGACCAGCCCCGGCACCAGGTAATCGCCGTCGAGGTCCAGCGCCGATGCGTGCCTGGACGGGCCGTCCTCAACCGCCGCGATGTCCGCGCCGCGCACCACCACGGTACCGGCGAAGACCGAATCGGGCCCGACCACGCGCGCATTGGTGAACACGGTTTCCTGGGCCATGGCGAAGGGCTTTCGCTCCTCCCGGAGTGGACCGGGCGCCGAGTCTAGCATGGCCGGGGGCGGCGGAAAGCCGGCGCCGCTGTTGCCTTCCCGGCCCGGCGGGTTCACATATGAACCGCCGTGATCATCACCTGTCCCAGCTGCGCTTTCGACAACCCGGACCACGCCCGGTTCTGCGGCAACTGCGGCATTTCGCTGGCCCTGACCTGCGGCGCCTGCGGGCACGCGAATGCGCCGAGCTACAACTTCTGCATCAACTGCGGGACGCCGCTTGGCGCGCGCGCGCCGGCCGTTTTGCCCGCGCCGGTGGCCGCGGCCGCCTCGGCAGGCTGGCCTGTGCCGGCTGTCGCTGCCGAGGCCGGCGGCACCAGCTGGCCGGTGATCGCCGACCTCGGGCCCGAGCGCCGCCACCTGACGGTGCTGTTCGCCGACCTGGTCGGCTCGACCGAGCTCGCCCAGGAGCTCGATCCGGAGGACCTGCGCGTGGTCATGCGCGCCTACGAGACCGCCTCGAGCGAGGTGATCGAGCGCTTCGGCGGCTACGTCGCGCAGTATTACGGCGACGGCGTGCTCGCCTATTTCGGCTACCCGATAGCGCACGAGGACGCCGCCGAGCGCGCGGTGCGCGCGGCGCTGGCGCTGATCGAGGCGGTGGCCCAGACGCGCGCGCCCCAACCGCTGCGCGTGCGCATCGGCATCCATTCGGGGCTGGTCGTGGTCGGCATGGAGAAGACCGGCGTTCCCGGCAAGGCCAACAGCGCGGTCGGCGAGACACCGAACGTCGCCGCCCGGCTGCAGGCGCTCGCCGACCCGAACACGGTGTTGATCAGCGCCGCGACCAGCCAGCTGGTGCGCGGCCGCTTCGTGGTCGAGGACGCCGGCGCGCATGCGCTCAAGGGGATCGGCGCCGAGGTGCAGGTGTTCCGCGTGGTCGGCGAGATCGACGGCGGCCGGCGCCAGGATCGCGAGCTGGGCGGCGAGCTGGTGCCGCTGGTCGGGCGCGCGCGCGACCTCGAGGCGATCCTCGACCGCTGGGTCAAGGCCCGCCACGGCGACGGCCAAGTGGTGCTGGTCAGCGGCGAGGCCGGGATCGGCAAGTCGCGGCTGGTCCATGAGCTGCGCGCGCGCCTGCACACCGAGCCGCACATCCTGATGCGCCATCACTGCTCGCCCTACCACCAGACCAGCCCGCTGTTCCCGATCGCCGAGGCGATCGCGGGCGCGGCCGGGATCGACTCGGGCGATGCGCCGGCGGCGCGCCTGGCCAAGATCGGGCACTGGCTGGAGCGTTACGACATCGCCGCGGAGGAGTCGCTGGCGCTGGTCGCCGACCTGCTGATGGTCCCCAGCGAGGACGGCAGGCCGCCGCTCGCCATGGCCCCCGAGCAGCGCAAGCAGCGCATATTCGCGCTGCTGCTGGCGGCGGTGGAAAGCGCGGCGCGCGACGCCCCGGTGCTGTTCGAGGTCGGCGACCTGCAATGGGCCGATCCGTCCACGATCGAGTTCCTCGGCCTGATCGTCGACCAGGTGGCGACCCGGAGGGTGCTCGCGCTGCTGACCCATCGGCCCGGGTTCCAGCCGCCCTGGCCGGCGCGCGCGCATGTGCTGCCGCTGACGCTCGCCCGGCTGACCGCCGCCGAGTCGGCGGCGATGGCCGAGCACGTCGCCGGCGGCAAGGCGCTGCCCCAGGCGGTGCTGGACCGGATCGTCGAGCGCGGCGACGGGGTGCCGATGTTCATCGAGGAGCTGACCCGCACCGTGCTCGCCTCGGGCTTCCTCGAGGAGCGCGACGGCCGCTACGAGCTGGCCGGCGAGCTGCCGCCGGTGGCGATCCCGGCGAGCCTCCAGGACAGCCTGATGGCGCGGCTCGACCGGCTCGGCGCCTACAAGGAGGTGGCGCAGATCGGCGCCATGCTCGGGCGCAGCTTCCGCGCCGACGTGCTCGCCGCGGTCAGCGGCCTGGACGCGGACACCTTGGGCGAAGCGCTCGCGGCGCTGGTCGCGGGCGAGCTCCTGCTCCAGCGCGGCCTGCCGCCGCACGCGAGCTACGTGTTCCGCCAGGCGCTGGTCCAGGAGGTCGCTTACCAGTCGCTGCTCAGAAGCCGGCGCCAGGCGCTTCACAAGCAGATCGCGGAGGTGATCGAGGCGCGCTTCCCGGACGTCGCCGAGGCCGAGCCCGAGGCGCTGGCGCGGCACTATCAAGCGGCCGGGGTCACCGACCGGGCGCTCGATTACGGCCGCCGGGCGAGCGAGCGCGCGATTCGCGCCTCGGCGATGAAAGAGGCGCTCGCGCATGCCGACGGCGCGCTGGCGCTGGTCTCGGCGATGGCCCCGGGGAGCGACGTTCGGCGCGCTGAGATGGAGCTGCAGGTGATGCGCGGCATCGCCCTCGGCGCGGTCAACGGCTTCGGCGACCCTGCGGTGCGCACGGCCTACGGGCGCGCGCTCGAGATCAGCCGCGAAACCGGCGAAAGGGAGTTCGAGTTCCGCGCCCTG
>DASWHU010000198.1:0-5039 GCA_036398035.1 Alphaproteobacteria bacterium
CCACCGCGAGCTGCTCGGCCAGGCGATCGCCAACCTGCTCGACAACGCCATCAAGTACACCCCGGCGGGCGGGCGCATCGCGATCGTGCTCGATCGCGCCGGCGGCGCGCCGCGGCTCGCCATCGCCGACAGCGGCCCGGGAGTGCCGGCGGGCGAGCGCGCGCGCGTCCTGGAGCGCTTCGTGCGCCTGGATTCGAGCCGCGGCACGCCCGGAAGCGGGCTCGGGTTGAGCCTGGTCGCGGCGGTCGCCAAGCTGCACGGCGCCCGGCTTGCGCTCGCCGACAACGCGCCCGGCCTCAGCATCACGCTCACCTTCGCCGGCGCCGCTGCGGCCCCGCGGCGCGCGCCGGCAGAGCGCATGACCGCGATGTAATCCGCCCGCCACGGCGCGGATACCACCGCCCTGCCAGCATCCGGCTCCCGAGGCGCCCCGATCCCGGGACGCCATCTGCAAGGAAAGGCATGTCACATGTTCACGCGCTTGATCGTTCCGGCGATCCTGGGCGCCCTGGTGCTCAGCGCGCCGGTGCTGGCGGCCGAGAAGGCTGCCACCCCGTCCACGCCGGCGACGCAAACGGCGGCGAAATCGACGCCCGGCGAGCGGTGCATGGCGCTCGAGCAGCAGTTCGACGCGGTGATCAAGGACCACGGCAACGCCGCCAAGGCCGGCGAGGCGAAGACCATGCGCAGCGAAGGCGGCCGGCTGTGCACCGACGGCAAGCATTCCGACGGCATCGCCAAGCTGGAGCAGGGGATCAGGGACCTGGGCGTCACCCCGGTCAAGGGCTGACGCAATCTCGTCGGTCCGGGCAAGAGGGAGCGCGGCGCCATCGCCGCGCTCCCTCGGGCGTGTCCGGACGGCCACGCCCGCGCTCTTTTGCAGCGCACCATTTGATTGAAAATGATCCTGAAACCAATATGATGTATTAGGTGCGTTGCAATAAGAAGGTCACAAAGGCCTCACCTGACGGGAGGAAGATGCTCGTTGTCCGCCATGACGGAGGTCTTCCATGCGGCCCGACCCCAAACCCCTTCCGATCCCGATCGCGCCGGGCGCCCGCGCCCGGCCGGCCGATCCCCCGGCGATCACCCCCGACCTCGTTGACCGTTATCTGCGGCGCGGCCGCCGGCTGCACGCCGAGCAGGTGTGGCGCGTCGGGCGGGCGCTCGCGGCGTTGGTTGGCGGCCTGCCCGGCGCCGCCGCGCGGCTCGTTTCGCGGCCGCGGCCGGCGGGCGTGCCCGGCGCTAAGCTGGGCGCGCTGTGGCAGGCATGGTCAAGGTGAACGGGCGCCGGCGGTGCGCGGCGCTCCTGGTCGGGGCGGCGCTCCTCGTAGGCGCCGGCTGCGTCACCCGGCTCGATTTCGCCAGCGGCCAGCCGCGGCCTGCGGACGCGACCCTGGTCGAGGACCTGGCGGGCTTCGTGGCCGGCCGCTACCTGCTGATCGGCCGCGACCCGCAGGGCCGCGCCTATGTCGGGACGCTCAGGCTGGAGCGCGCCGAGGGCGCGCTCAGCGCGCTGCGCTGCGTCGCCGGCGAGCGTCTCGACGGCCGGGCGCATATCGACTTCGCCACCGCCGATCGGGTGCCGGTGCTCGACATCGACTATGGCGGCGCCGGCGGGCTCGACGGCGCGCGCTTCGTGATCGACGGCGACCTCGACAACTCTGCCCTGCTCAGCGGGCCGGTGCGCTGGCGGGGCGCCCCGGGGCGCGGCTGGGAGCACGCCCATGCCGATCCGGCGGCGGCCGACGAGTGCGGCTGAGCGGGCTCAGCGGACGGCGCTGATCTCCTCGGCGCCCCACATCTCGCCGGCGGGCATCCAGCCCCGGTAGCCGGCGAAGGCGACCTCGCACCAGTCGTTGCGGCACGAATCGAGCCGGCCGAGCACCCCGGCCTCGACCCGCGCGACCGGGGGCGAATCCGGGCGCGGCGCGGCGTGCAGGGTGCGCACGCCGCCGGTCACCACCACCGTGCGCCGGCCGGACAGCATCGCCTTGTGCACCCAGCCCTCGGCGCCGTCGTGGTCGCGCACCCGCCGCCACTGCTCGAACTCGCCGACCACCTCGATCGGCAGCGCCTCGCGCACGAACACCCAGGCCACCGGATAGCGCGTGCCGGGGCCGGTGCGGACGTTGACCCGGTCGGTGCCGAGGCTGGCGAAGCGCGGCAGCGGCAGGCCGGTCTCGCTGCCGGCATCGACCGCCCGGGCGGCGAGCGGCGCGAGCGCCAAGACCAGGGTCAGCAGCAGCCGGCCGGCGGCCGACGCCGCCATGCCGCGCCGGTGCCGCGCGCCGATTGGAGCGTTGCGCGATCGAAACCACATTGGTTGACGTCGAACCACTTCGCCTCGCCCCACTGTCATATAGCGCCCGCGCCGGCATGGGCCAGGACGCGCGCGCCGGGCGCACGTTTGAGTCGGTGACGGGGTTTTGCTAAACAGGCGCACCGTTCCCGCACGGCCGGAGCCGCGCTCGATGCCCCGTCCCAAGCCGTTGGTCATCGTCACCCGCAAGCTGCCCGAGGCGATCGAGGCGCGGATGATGGAGCTGTTCGAGGCCAAGCTCAACGACGACGACCACCCGATGAGCCGGGACGAGCTGATCGAGGCGGTCAAGGCGGCCGACGTGCTGGTGCCGACCGTCACCGACCGCATCGGGCCGAGCGTGATCGGGCAGGCGGGACCGCGCCTCAAGCTGATCGCGAGCTTCGGCACCGGCGTCGACCACATCGACCTCGCCGCGGCGCAGGCGCGCGGCATCACGGTCACCAACGCCCCGGGGGTGCTGACCGAGGACACCGCCGACATGACCATGGCCCTGATCCTGGCGGTGCCGCGCCGCCTCGCCGAGGGCGAGCGCCTGATCCGGACCGGCAACTGGCGGGGCTGGGGGCCGACCTCGATGCTCGGCCACCGCATCTGGGGCAAGCGGCTCGGGATCATCGGCATGGGCCGCATCGGCAGCGCGGTGGCGCGGCGCGCGCGCGGCTTCGGGCTGTCGATCCACTACCACAACCGCCACCGGGCGGCGCCCGCGCGCGAGGCCGAGCTCGAGGCGACCTGGTGGGAGAGCCTCGACCAGATGCTCGCGCGCACCGACATCATCTCGGTCAACTGCCCGCACACCCCGGCGACCTACCACCTGCTGTCGGCGCGCCGGCTCGAGCTGCTGCGCCCGCACGCCTACATCGTCAACGTCTCGCGCGGCGAGGTGATCGACGAGGCGGCGCTGACGCGGCTGTTGCGCGCGGGCCGCATCGCCGGCGCCGGCCTCGACGTGTTCGAGCACGAGCCGGCGATCAACCCGCGCCTGATCGAGCTCGACAACGTGGTCTTGCTGCCGCACATGGGCTCGGCGACCCACGAGGCGCGGATCGAGACCGGCGAGAAGGTGCTGGTCAACATCCGCACCTTCATCGACGGCCACGCGCCCCCCGACCGCGTGCTCGAAAGCCTGGTGTAGGGGCCCCCCTCCTGCCTCCCCCCGTAAACGGGGCGAGGTACCAGAAATCAAGGCCCTCCCCCGCTGGCGGGGGAGGGTTGGGTGGGGGTGGGGCGGCGCCTGGGACCGACCCCTAAACGAACAGCATGGCGCCGTCGGCCGAGGCGTCGGTGAGGAAGGTGACCAGGCCGCCGATCTCGATCTTGAGGTCGGCGCGCAGCGGCGCGCCGTCGAGGCCCATCGCGCGCAGGCCCATCTCGCAGGCGAGCACCCGCACCCCGAGCGCGGCGCAGGCCTCGATGAGCTCCTCGAAGCCGGCGACACCGCGCGCGCGCATGCTCGCATCGAGCGCGGCGGCGTCGGCGAAGCCCGGGCGCTCGAGGCTGAGCGCGTGCCAGCCGGGCGCGCCGGCGGCATCGGCGGCGAGGAGCGCGCGGCACGCGCCCATGGTGAAGAACAGGGTCGCCGGCATGTCGATCGCGGCCGCGGCGCACGCCGCGGCGAGGGCGTAGTGGACCTTCTCGAAATTGCCCGCGAACACCACCACCGACAGCTTGTCGGGGCGGCGCGCGGCTCGCTCGGTCATCGCCTCACGCCGCGTGGCTGGTCAGGTCGCGGATCGCCGCCTTCGGCCCGCACAGCGCGCAGGCCGGGTCCGGGCGCACGCGCACCTTGCGGAAGGTGCAGCCCAGCCCGTCATAGATCAGCAGGTAGCCGGACAGGCTGGTGCCGATGCCGAGCAGCTCCTTGATCACCTCGATCGCCTGCACCGAGCCGACCGCGCCGGCGAGCGCGCCGAGCACGCCGCCCTCGGCGCAGGTCGGGATCAGCCCGGGCGGCGGCGGGCTGGGGAAGATGCAGCGGTAGCACGGGTTCTCCCCGCCGAGATGGGCCTTGAACGTGCTGACCTGGCCCTCGAAGCGCAGGATCGCCGCCGACACCAATGTCTTGCGCGCCAGGTAGCAGGCGTCGTTGACCAGGAACCGGGTGGCGAAGTTGTCCGAGCCGTCGACCACCAGGTCGTAGCCCTCGATCAGCCCAAGCGCGTTGGCGGCGTCGATGCGCGCATAATGCGGCACCACATCGACCTCGGGGTTGATGCGCGCCACCGCGGCGCGCGCGCTGTCCACCTTGGGCGTGCCCACTGCCTCGGTCGCGTGCAGCACCTGGCGCTGCAGGTTGGACAGGTCGACCTGGTCGTAGTCGACCACGCCGATGGTGCCCACCCCGGCCGCGCCCAGGTACAGGATCAGCGGCGAGCCGAGGCCGCCGGCGCCGATCACGAGCACGCGCGCGCGCAGCAGCCGCGCCTGGCCGGCGCCGCCGATCTCGGGCAGGATGATGTGGCGGGCGTAGCGCTCGACCTGCTCGTCGCTGAACTCCATCGCCGGGCTAGCTCCCCTCGGCCCGGGCGCCGGTCGAGCCGAAGCCGCCCGCGCCGCGGCCGCTGTCGGGCAGCAGCGCCACCTCCTGCCAGGCGAGCCGGCTGACCGGCGCCACCACCAGCTGGGCGACGCGCATGCCGCGGCGGACGGTGAACGGCTCGCCGCCGTGGTTGACCAGCACCACGCCGATCTCGCCGCGGTAGTCGGCATCGAT
>DASWHU010000199.1:0-5815 GCA_036398035.1 Alphaproteobacteria bacterium
CAGTCCCGGATCACCTGCAGGCCGACCCCGCCAACCTCGGCCGCCGCCGCCCGCCGGCCGCCGTCGTAGATCGCCGCCAGCGCCAACAGCCGACGCGTCTGGTTGGCGTCCTTCGAGGCCTTCGCCAACCGCCGCAAGGCCCGTCCGCCATAGTCCGCCCGCAGGGGAATCGGTGCCGCCATGGCAAACCTCCTCTCGTTTGCCATGGTGAATCACATCTCAAAGCCAATGGGAATCCCCCGCGTGAGTCCGAGTCAGCGCGAGGTGGTATGAGCCGGCCGCGCGCGTTAACCGGCCCTCCCGCGGGGCTGGCCATCGAGCCGCAAGGGTGCCCGCCACGCGTCTTCGTCACTCCGGCCGGAGCGGAGCGGTACGGGCAGGGCAAGGGTGGAATCAAGAGCTCGTTGGTACGAGGTGCTCGGCTCCGAACCGTATGCGGACTATCGATTGCCGAGGCATGAACTTCGGTTTGTCTACGGTCTCCGATGACCGCCGCCGGCCGGGCGCGGTCAGCGCGGGTCTTGGGCGGCTTCCAGCTCGACCAGCGCGATCCGCCCGCCCTCCGAGGTCAGCGCCAGCTCGCCGCGCTTGAGCGCCAGCGCGTCGTCGCCGAACAGGGCCCGCCGCCAGCCCTTGAGCGCCGGCACGTCGGCAGCGTCGTCGGCAGCGATGCGCTCGAGGTCGGCGGTGCTGGCGACCAGCTTGACCGCGACGTCGTTCTCCTCGCAGCGCATCTTCAGCAGCACCTTCATCAGCTCGACCAGCGGGCCGACGCCGCGCGGCGCCGGCGCCGGCCGCTCGATGCTGGGCGAGGCCGCCTCGGGCACGGCAAGCCCGCGTGCCACCGCCTTGATCAACGCCTCGCCGAGCGGGCCCTGGGCGAGGCCCTTGCTCATGCCGCGGATGGCGAGCAGCGCCTCGCGGCTGGCGGTCTCGTGGGCGGCGATCTCGACCAGCGCCTCGTCGCGCAGAACCCGCTGGCGCGGCACGTCGTGCTTCTGGGCGTAGGCCTCGCGCTCCGCCGCCACCTCGCGCAGGACGGCGAGCAGGCGCGGGTTGGCGCTGCGGGTCTTGATCCGCCGCCAGGCGTCGCGCGGCTCGAGCGCATAGATCGCGGGATCGGACAGCACCTTGATCTCCTCAGTCACCCAGGCGGTGCGCCCGGTCTCGCGCAACCGGCGGTCGAGCTTGCGATAGATCGTCGGCAGGTGCTCGACGTCGGCCAGCGCATAGGCGATCTGGCGCTCGCTCAGCGGCCGCCGCGCCCAGTCGGTGAAGCGCGAGGACTTGTCGATGGTGGCGCCGGCGAGCTTGCGCACCAGCCGGTCATAGGCCACCGCCTCGCCGAAGCCGCACACCATCGCCGCGACCTGGGTGTCGAACAGCGGCCCCGGCACCCGCCGCGACAGGTGGTAGAACATCTCCAGGTCCTGGCGCGCGGCGTGCACCACCTTGAGCACTCGCCGGTCGTTGAGCAGGTCGAGCAGCGGCGCGAGGTCGACGTCAGCGGCCATCGGGTCGACCGCCACCGCCGCGCCGTCGGGCCCGGCGAGCTGCACCAGGCACAGGCGCGGCCAATAGGTGGTCTCGCGGATGAACTCGGTATCCAGGCACAGGAACGGCTCGCCCCGCAGGCGCTCGCACGCCCTGGCGAGCGCGTCGGTGGTGGTGATCACGGGCATCGCGCTGCTATAGCACTGCCGCTAGAGCGGCGCGACGTCGACCAGCGGGTTGTCGGCCTGCACGCGGATCGGGTTGCGCAACGCGCGCCCGAAGCCGGCGGCCGAGATCTCGAACACGTCGCCGTCCTCGGCGCGCACGCCGGCCTGGACGCTGAGTACCCCGGCGCCGAAGAAATGGACGTGCAGGTCGCCCGGGCGGCGGAAGGCGCGGTACCTGAAATGGTGGTGCTCGAGGTTGGCGAGCGAATGCGACATGTTGTCCTCGCCGCTCAGCAGCTCCGCCCGCCACAGCTCCCGATCGCCGCGCAGCACCCGCACGCTGCCGGCGACGCTCGCCGGCAGCTCGCCGAGCAGGAGCTCGGGGCCGAGCGCGCACGGGCGCAGCTTGGAGTGGGCGAGCAGCAGGTAGTTCTGGCGCTCGAGCACGTGGTCCGAGAACTCGTTAGCGAGCGCGAAGCCGATCCGCCGCGGCCGGCCCGCGTCGTCGATCACATAGATGCCGGCAATCTCCGCCTCCTCGCCGCCGTCGAGCGCGAAGCCGGGAGACTCGAGCGGCCGGCCGCAGGCGACGAGCGCGCCGCCGTCGCCCTTGTAGAACCATTCCGGCGCGGCGCCGATCTTGCCCGGCGGCGGCTTGCCGCCCTCGAGCCCGGCCCGGAACATCTTCATCGAATCGCTGAGCTCGGCGCCGCTCGCGAGCTTGGCGTGCATCTCGTCGCGCGCCTGGGCGCTGCCGAGATGCGACAGGCCGGTGCCGGTGACCAGGCAATGGGCCGGGTCGGGATGGTCGACCGGCACCAGCACCCGCCGCTCGGCCAGCGCCCGGTCGTAGTCCTCGGCCGCGTCGCCGAGCCGGCCGCTGACCAGGTCGGCGAGGGCCGCCCCAGTCCGCACCGCCTCGAGCGCCAGGTCGCGGACGCGCTCGGCGCCGGCGACGACGCGCAGCGCGCCGTCCTCGGGCACGCCGACCCGGCGCGCGCCGCCCGTGGTCTCGAACTGGACAAGCCTCATCGCCGTTCCTCCCGCCGCGCCCGATCGGGCGGTTATACTCGCGGCTTGGCGGATCGTGAACAAGGGAGGGCCGCGTGACCAGGCGGATCGGGGTTTGGCTGGCGGCGCTCGCGCTCGCCGCCTGGGCGGGCGGCGCGCAAGCGGCGGTCGAGCGGATCGAGGTGCTCGCCGAGTCGGCGTTCGCCGGCGGCGCGGCGTTCGGCGCCGTCGGCTCGTACCGCAAGATCACCGGGCGGCTCCATTACGTGATCGACCCGGCCGAGGCGGCGAACGCGCGCATCGCCGATATCGCTTACGCCGCGCGTGACGGCGACGGCATGGTCCGGTTCGCCGGCGACTTCATGCTGCTGATGCCCGCGGATGCGACCGCCGGCAACCGCCGCCTGCTGTACGAGGTCGGCAACCGCGGCAGCATCGGCATGCTCACCTTCTTCAACGACGCGCCGCCCACCAACGACCCGGCGAGCGCCGCCGATGCCGGCTCCGGCTTCCTGCTCGAACAGGGCTACGCGCTGCTGTGGAGCGCGTGGAACTGGGACGTGCGGCCGGGCGAGGGGCGGGCGCAGATCACGCTGCCGGCCGCCCTCGGCGACGACGGCGCGCCAGTCACCGGCCTGGTCTCGGCGGAGATCACGGTCAACGAGCCGACACTCAGCCAGCCGGTAGCCTGGGGCAACGCGCGCGGCTACCCGGCGCTCGACCTCGACCAGGCCGACGCCAGGCTGACGAAGCGCGCGCATCAGAATGATCCGCGCCGCGAGATCCCGCGCGCCAATTGGCGCTTCGCGCGCGAGGAACGGGGCCGGCTGGTGCCCGATGCCGCCTCCGTCGCCGTCGACGGCGGCTTCGAGCCCGGCCTCTTGTACGAGGTCGTCTACCGGGCCGGGCCCGCGGTGGTGGTCGGCCTCGGCCTCGCCGCGATCCGCGATTCGCTGTCGTACTTCCGCTACGCCGCGGCGCCGGCCAACCCGCTCGCCGGCACCCTCGACCATGTGATCGCGTTCGGCATCTCGCAGTCCGGGCGGGTGATCAACCAGATGCTGCTCGACGGCCTGCATGTCGACGAGCGCGGCCGCGGCGCCTTCGATGCCGCCCTCGTCCACGTCGCCGGCGCCGGCAAGGGCAGCTTCAACCACCGCTTCGCCCAGACCACCCGCCACCCGAGCCCGCACCAGGACCACCAGTACCCCGCCGATTTCTTCCCGTTCGCCACCGTCGCCTCCGGGGACCCGGTGACCGGCGAGATCGGCGACCTGCTGGCAGGTGCGCGCGGCTCCGGGGTGGTGCCCAAGATCTTCTTCACCAACACCTCGGGCGAGTATTGGACGCGCGCGGCATCGCTCCTGCACACCGACGTGACCGGCAGCCGCGACCTCGGCCTCGCCGAGTCGGCGCGGCTCTACGTCTTCGCCTCCGGCCAGCACGGCAGCTGGCTGCTCGACAACCGGCTGTGGGTCGAGAACTGCATCAACCCGCTCGACTACCGGCCGGCGATGCGGGCGCTCTTGCTGCGGCTCGACGCCTGGGCGAGCGAGGGCCGCGCGCCGCCGGCAAGCGTCTATCCGCGCATCACCGAGGGCACCCTCGGCACGGTCGCGGACTATCGCGCGAAGTTCCCGGCCATCCCGGGGCTGCGCCTGCCGCTCGTCAACCTGCGCCCGCCGCGGCTCGAGCTCGGGCCGCGCTGGAGCGCGCAGCGGATCATCGACCGGGTGCCGCCCGGCTTCGGCCCGGCCTATGAGACCCGGGTGCCGATGCCGGACGGCGACGGCATCGACCTCGGCGGCATTCGCCTGCCCGAGGTGGCGGCGCCACTCGGCACCTTCACCGGCTGGAACCTGCGCCGCGAAGGGTTCGGCGCGACCGACATGATCGGGCGCTGGTTCGGCTCGTTCATCCCCTTTGCCGCCGACGAGGCGGCGCGCGCGCAAGCCGGAGACCCTCGGCCGTCGCGCGCCGCGCGCTACCAATCGCGCGCGGACTATGTGGCCGGGGTCGGCGCGGCGGCCGAGGCGCTGGCGGGCGAGGGCTTCCTGCGCGCCGCCGAGGTGCCGCAGATCGCAGCCCGCCTCGGCGCATTCTACGACCGGTTGCACGCTCGCGCGCCTCGGCCCGGCGCCTGCGCCTACATCGTGCCCCGGTCCTGAGCGCCGCGCCGGGCTTACTCGGTATCGTAGAAGGTTATCCTGCGGTAGGTCACCCGCACCGGGCGCCAGCGCTCCTCGCCGAACTCGCGCAGCCAATGCTCGGTCGTGCGCCGAACCCAGTTGCCGTGCTCGGAGTGCGGGTCGTAGACCAGCCGCCCCCTGACCTGCGAGCTCCCGTCGTCATCCAGGCGGGCACATTCGACCATGTTGCCGGAGGAGTCATAGCGATGCACCAGCCGCTCGACGACGGCGCCGTCCTCGCGCACCTCGCCATGGGCCGCGGCTGCCGACGCGCCGCTATCGTAGGCGATCCGCCAGCGGGTCTCGCGGACGCTGCCGTCCCGGTCCCGGACCTCGACCACCGAGATCAGGCGGCCGGCTTCGTCATATTGGCGCTTGAGCCCTGCGCACACCGCGCCTTCGGGCGACAGGCCGGTCATCTCGACCAGCCGGCCGCGCGCGTCGTAGCTGTACAGGTAACGCAGGATGGCGCGACCCGCGGGGTCGTAGTGGATGCGTTCGACCGCTCGGCCATCGGCGTCGTAGCCGAACACCGCCCGGTCCACCAGCGCGCCGGTCTCGTCGTAGCGGTCGCGCTCGATCAGCGCGCCGGTGGCGTCGAAGCTTTCGCTGCGCAGCTTGATCGGCGGCTGCTCGACCGCCCGGCCGAAGCTGTCCTCGATCACCGCCTCGAAGGTGGTCACCGTGTGCACCGGGCCGTACAGGCGCTCGACGCCGCCGCGCGGGGTGAACGCGAACAGCGTCAGCCAGGTCTCCGGAACCGTCGCCGGCGTGGTCGTTTCGGACATTGCCGTTCGGCGACCGGCGCCACCGCCACCCTCCGGGCCCGGTCACCGAACCGGGCCGCGAGAGGAGCCGCGACCGTCACCCTTTCCCCTTGGAATCGTCAGACTGGGGCCGAACTATTAGCAATTCGTTAACGAACGCCGCGGACAGTGGCCGCCATGGCCACCC
>DASWHU010000200.1:0-2184 GCA_036398035.1 Alphaproteobacteria bacterium
GCAGGCGATCAGCATGTCGACCGCGCGGTGCTGGAGCGCCTGGAAGGCGCCGATCGGGCGGCCGAACTGCTGGCGGGTCTTGAGGTAGTCGAGGGTCATCTCGCGCAAGGTGTCCATGATGCCGACCGCTTCCGCGCACACTGCGGCGGTGGCGCGGTCGACGACCTCCTCGATCGCGGGCAGCGCCGCGCCGGCCTCGCCGAGCAACGCATCCGCGCCGACGCGCACGCCGTCGAGCACAACCTCGCCCGCGCGCAAGCCGTCGATGGTGCGGTACGGGCGCACGCCAAGACCCGCCGCGTCCTTCGCCACCACGAACAGCGACACGCCGTGCGCATCGCGCGCATCGCCGGCGCTGCGCGCGGAGACCACGAACGCATCCGCCGCGGGCGCGTTGTAGACCACCGCCTTGTGGCCAGACAGCAGCCAGCCGCCGCCGTCGGCGTGCGCCCGCGTCTCGACGTGGCCGGCGGCGTAACGCGCGCCCGCCTCGCCATGGGCGAAGGCGTAGTGGGCGCGGCCCGCGATCAGCTCGGCGAGCAGCGCGCGGCGCTCGGCCGCCGTGCCCGCATGCGCGATCGCCTGGCCGGCGAGCAGGACGGCGGCGAGATAGGGCTCGACCACCAGGCCGCGGCCGAACTGCTCCATCACCACCATCACCTCGGCCGCGCCGGCGCCGAGGCCGCCGTCGGCCTCCGCGAACGGCAGCGCCAGCCAGCCGAGCTCGGCGAAGGTGCGCCAGTGGTCGCGGCTGAAGCCGGGCTCGTCCGCGACGAGTGCGCGCCGGCGGTCGAGGCCGTACTCGTTCGCGACGAAACGCGCGGCCGAGTCCGCGAGCAGGCGCTGGTCGTCGCTCAGGCTGAGGTCCACCGGCGTACTCCGCGGCTCGCACGCATTCGAAGCCGGCTGAATCGCGCCACCCCCCACCTGCCTCCCCCCGCAAGCGGGGGGAGGTTTGACGTTGAAAGCCCTGCCCCGCCGGCGGGGGAGGGTTTGGGTGGGGGTGCGGCCGGGTCCGGGCGGAACATGCGCTAGAGACCCAGCACCATCTTGGCGATGATGTTCTTCTGGACCTCGTTCGTGCCGCCGTAGATCGACGCCTTGCGCCAGTTGAAGAAGCGCGCCGCGAGCGGCGCCGCGTAGTCCGGCCCGACCGGCGCCTCGTTCCAGCCCTCGGCCAGCGCCTCGGGAACGTAGGGATGGGCGTAGACGCCGACCGCCTCCATCATCAGCTCGCACAGGCGCTGCTGGATCTCGGTGCCGCGAATCTTCATCAGGTTCGCCTCGGGCCCGGGCGGCCGGCCGGCGCGCTCCTCTGACAGCGCGCGCAGCTCGGTGGCCTCGAGCGCGAGCAGCTCGATCTCCGCCTCGGCGACGTGCGCGCGGAAGCGCGCGTCCTCGATCAGCGGCCGGCCGTCCTTCATTTCCGCGCCGGCGATCCGCTTCAGGCGCTGGAGCTGCTTCTTCGAGCGGCCGACGTCGGCGATCCCGGAGCGCTCGTGGCTGAGCAGGAACTTGGCGTAGGTCCAGCCTTGGTTCTCCTCGCCGACCAGGTTCGCCGCCGGCACGCGCACGTCGTCGAGGAACACGTCGTTGACCTCGTGGCCGCCGTCCATGGTGATGATCGGGCGCACGCTCACCCCGGGCGAGGCCATGTCGATGAGCAGGAACGAGATTCCTTCCTGCGGCTTGGCGGTGGCCTCGGTGCGCACCAGGCAGAAGATCATGTTCGCCCAGTGGGCGGTGGTGGTCCAGGTCTTCTGGCCGCTGACCAGGTAATGGTCGCCGTCGCGTCGCGCGCGGGTGCGCAACGCGGCGAGGTCGGAGCCCGCGCCCGGCTCCGAGTAGCCCTGGCACCACCAGTCCTCGTTCGAGAGAATCCGCGGCAGATAATGCGCCTTCTGCGCCTCGGTGCCGAAGGTGTAGATCACCGGGCCGACCATGTTGACGCCGAACGGCATCACCCGCGGCGCGCCGGCGAGCGCGCACTCCTCGTCGAAGATGTAGCGCCGGACCGGGCTCCAGCCGGTGCCGCCGTGCTCCACCGGCCAGTGCGGCGCCACCCAGCCCTTGGCGTTGAGGATCTTGTGCCAGCGGTCGTAGTCGTCGCGCCCGAGCTCGAGCATGCCCTCGACCTTGGCCTTGACGTCGCCGGGGAGGCTCGCGGCGATAAACCCGCGCACC
>DASWHU010000201.1:0-8164 GCA_036398035.1 Alphaproteobacteria bacterium
GCCGCTCAACATGGCGGCGCGCTGGTTCGGCCCGCACCTCGCCTACACCATGGCGAAGTACGGCATGAGCCTGTGCGTGCTGGGGATGGCGGCCGAGTTCCGCGCCGACGGCATCGCGGTCAACGCGCTGTGGCCGCGCACCACGATCGCGACATCGGCAGTCCGCAACCTGCTGGGCGGGGAGGCGATGGTGCGCCGCTCGCGCCGGCCCGAGATCGTGGCCGATGCCGCGCACGCGATCCTCACCAAGCCGAGCCGCGAGTTCACCGGCCATTTCTGCGTCGACGACGAGGTGCTGGCGGCGGCCGGGGTGACCGACCTCGCGGCCTATGCGGTCGACCCGACGGCGGACCTCGCACACGACTTCTTCATCTGAGTCGCTGGGCGGCCGCCCGCCGCGGTCAGCGGCGGCGAGCCTGGTTGCCGCGCTTGGGCAGGATGTGGCCGATGATCCGCTCGATCTCGGACGGGTCGTCGATGAACATGATGCCGAGGTCGATGTCCTTCTCCCACGCCACCTCGACCGGGAACTCGCCGAATCGGTAGATCATCAGCGCCAGGCGGCTGTCGTGGTCGAACCGGTGGTCGACGCGGATGCGCGCGCCGCCGGCAGAGACGTCGAGCACCCGGCACTCGACCGGCCGGTTCTCCACATAGACCGCGCCCGACAGCAGCACCAGCCGGCGCGGATGCGCACGAATCTCGTTGGTCTTGTCGGGGTTGTTGATGATGTCCTCGACGATCTTCTCGACCGTTTCCGGGTTGTCGACGAACGCGACCCCGTACTTCTCGCCGGCGCGGCGCACCACCTCGCAGTCGAACTTGCCGAAGCCGTCGATGCGCAGGACGAATCGCTCGGGCGGCTCGGCTTCGCCGAGGACGCGGATCTGCGCGCCGCTCGCGGACAGGTTGAGCACGTCGCAGTCGATTGTTTCGTCTTCGAAAACAATCTTTCCCGCGCAGAACACCGAGCTGCGCTTGTAGCGATGGCGGTTGCGGTCCGAGCCGGGTCCGGCCGGCTCCCAGTGCGCCGAGGCGGGCTCGCGCTCCTTGGCGGCGTGGTCCCGGGCGTGCTCCCCTTCGGCCGCGCCAGTGCCCTCATGCAGCTCGCCGCGATCGATGCGCTCGGCGACGTCCATCGCCCATTCGCCGGCGGCGGCCCCGTCGCCGGCGAAATAAATCACCTGGCCGCTGGCGAGGTCGCGCTGGTTGTCGACCAGCGCTACTTGCGTCGCGGCCTCGAACTCGCGCGCCCGGCAATAGACCAGGAACCTTTGGCGCTGGTGCTCGAGCCGGCCGATGAACAGCTTGTCGCCGGGGTGCGGCTCGACCACCGCCTGGGGAATCAGGCCGCCGAAACCCTGGTCGGACAAGTGCACCAAAAGGTCCGAATTGCGCCCGATCTGCTCTGCGATATTGGACTGCGTGCCGATATGCTGGACCGCGCTACGGGCCAGCGTCAGCAGACGATAGATGACGAGATCGCCGTCCTGCTCGGTACGCCATCCGGGCACCCCCTTTTGGCCCAGATGATCTTGACGAGCGGACCCCTTGTTCGCCATCGCCCAAGCGTCCCCTGGCGCGCGGGCCGCATTCCCCCGAAAGCGCGCACGCCGGCTCATGTTAACCGCGAATTATGTCATATATAGTGCTTTTTCGGAACCGGTCCCGCCTGGCGCGGTTTTATTCCCCGCCGCCGCGGCCGGCCGAACGGCGGGCGCGGGACGGGCGTTGGCCGGCCTTGCCGGCCGGGCGGCGGGCAAGGCGCGTCTTGAGGGCGGCAAGCTCGTCGCGCTCGAATCGGAGGTCGGCCAGGCGGCGGGCGCCGACCTTGCCGCGCGCGATCGATTCGGCCAGCTGCGCGATCACGGCATCGAGGGCGGAGATCGCGTCCGCGAGCTCGGCGGGGCTCGGCGTCTCCAGCATCACTTGCTGGCCCATCATCAGCTCGGCGTAGGCGGCGGGGTCGCTGGTGCCGAGCTCGGCGAGGCGGCGGTCGAGCTCCTGCCACGCCTCCCGCCAGGCGCGGTAGGCCGCCCCGGCACGGCGCGCGCGCGCCCGCGCCTCGAGCTCGACCATGAGCCGGACGAACTGCCAGACATCGATGGCGAGATCCTGGTCGACGCGACTCATCCCGGCACCCTGCGCGGCCCTTATACTGGCCGCGGCGGGCGCAGGCGAGCCCCGCACGCGACCACGTCCAAACCTGGAGCCCAGACCCATGGCCGATCTGCCGACGCTCCGCGACGCCAGCCTCAGTCTCGACGGCCGCGTCGCGACCCTGACCATGAGCCGCGACGAGGTGCGCAACGCGCTCACCGGCACCTCGCTCGCAGACGACATCGTCACCGCGGTGACCTGGGCGAGCGGCTGCGAGGAGGTGTCGGTCCTGGTCATCACCGGCGCCGGAGCCGCGTTCAGCTCGGGCGGCAACATCAAGGACATGCGCGCGCGCGCCGCCGGCTTCTCCGGCCCGATCCCAGACATCGAGCGGGCCTACCGGACCGGGATCCAGCGCCTGCCGCTCGCGCTCGCGCGCGCCGAGCTGCCGCTGATCGCGGCGGTCAACGGCCCGGCGGTCGGCGCCGGCTGCGACCTCGCCTGCATGTGCGACCTCAGGGTCGGCTCGACCGCGGCCGCGTTCGCCGAGAGCTTTGTCAATCTCGGCATCATCCCGGGCGACGGCGGCGGCTGGTTCCTGCAACGGACGATCGGCTATGCGCGCGCCGCCGAGATGACCCTGACCGGGCGGATGATCGATGCACGGACCGCGCTCGCCTACGGCCTGCTCAACGAGCTGGTCGAGCCCGACCGGCTGATGGCGCGCGCCGGCGAGCTGGCCGCGGAGATCGCCGCCAAGCCGCCCCAGGCGCTGCGCTACGCCAAGCGCCTGCTAAAGATTGCCCAGCGCACCGAGCTGCCGGACTTCCTCGACCTGTGCGCCGTGCTCCAGGGCGTCTGCCACAACACCGACGACCACCTGGAGGCGATCAGCGCCTTCCTCGACAAGCGCACGCCCCATTACCAGGGGCGCTGACTTGGGACTGGGCGTCACACCGTGCCCTCGGCCCTGAGCGCGGCGATCTCGGCCTCGCCGTAGCCAAGCTCGGCCAGGATCGCGTCGCTGTGCTCGCCGAGACGCGGCGCGCGGTGGCGGATCGCGCCCGGTGTCGCCGACAGCTCGAGCGGCACCCGCGCCACCGGCGCGGGCGTGCCGAGCCCGGGAAAGTCGAGCGGCAGCAACAGCCGCATCGCGCGGATGTGCGGATGGTCGAGCGCCTGCTGCGGCGACAGCACCGGCCCCGCCGGGATCCGCGCCGCCTCGAGCTCGGCCAGGCACTGCTCGGTGGTGCGCTCGCCGCACCAGGCGGCCATGCGTTCGCACACCTGGTCGCGGTGATCGCCGCGGCCGCGGTCGTCGGCGAAGCGCGGGTCGGTGAGCCAGGGGTCGTCCTCGCCCATCAGCTTGGCCCAGCGGCGGAACAGCTGGTCGCCGACCACCTGCACCAGCAGCCAGCCGTCGGCGGTCTGGAACGCGTCGGTCGGCGCCGACAGCTGGGCGCGGTTGCCGGTGCCGACACGGTCGGGCTTGATCACCGCCTGCTCGATCAGGGCGGCGTTGTTGAACGACAACGCGGTGCCGAGCAACGAGGTCTCGACCACTTGGCCCTGCCCGGACCGCGCGCGCTCCATCAGCGCCGCCAGGGTGCCGAAGGCGGAATAGAGCGCGGTGCCGAAGTCGACATAGGGCAGATAGGCGCGCATCGGCGCCTCGGGCCAGCCGCTCAGATACATCGCCCCGTTCATCGCCTGGCCGATGCCGTCGTAGCCGACCCGGTCGCTCATCGGCCCGCCGCGGCCGAACGCCGAGGTGGTCGCCAGGATGATGTCGGGCTTGACCGCGCGCAGGCTGGCATAGTCGATGCCCATCTGGGCGAGCGCCGGCGGCGGCAGGTTGGCGACCACCACGTCGGCCCTCGCCACCAGCCGGCGCACGATCTCGCGCCCCGCGGGCGTGGTCGGCTTCAGGGTCAGGCCGCGCTTGTTGCGCGCCATCTGCAGGAACAGAGCGCCGGTCTTGCCCGGTTCCACCGGCGCGTAGGTCCGGTCCTCGCTGCCCCCGACCTTCTCGATCCGGATCACCTCGGCGCCGAGCTCGGCGAGCAAGGTGGCGCAATAGGGCCCGGCGATGTAGCGGCCGAAATCGAGCACCCGGATGCCGTCGAGAATCCCCGCCATCGCCGCCGCCCTCACTTGTTGCCTGGAGCGTCCACCGCCGGTGACGCCGCCGCGCCGAGCTTGGGCGCGCCCGCGTCGCCGTAATAGATGGTGCGGTGCGGGAACGGGATCTCGATCCCCAGCTCGTCGAACCGCCGCTTCATGCGCCGCTGGTACTCGCGCTTGACCGCCCACTGCTTGATCGGCCGGGTCTTGAGCCGGACGCGGATCACGACCGCCGAGTCGCCGAACGATTCCAGCCCCAGCACCTCCAGCGGCTCGAGGATCATGGGCGCGAAGTCGGAATCCGCGCGCATCTCGTCGGCGAGCCGCTTGAGCACCTCGATCACCTGGTCGACGTCCTCCTTGTAGGCGACGCCCACGTCCATCAGGGCGAAGGCGAAGTCCTTGGTCATGTTCAGCACGCTCGCGACCTCGCCGAACGGCACCACGTGGACACTGCCGCTGAGGTCGCGCAGGCGCACCGTGCGCACGCTCATCGCCTCGACCACGCCGGCGTGGCCGCCGACCTCGACCACGTCGCCGACCGCGATCGAGTCCTCGAGCAGGATGAAGATGCCGGTGATCACGTCCTTGACCAGGCTCTGGGCGCCGAAGCCGATCGCCAGGCCGGCAATGCCGGCGCCGGCGAGCAGCGGCGCAATGTCGATGCCGAGCTCGGACAGCACCGTCAGCACGACGATGACGCCGAGCACCGCCCGCACCGCGTTGCGGATCAGCGGCAGCAAGGTCCTGAGCCGCGTGCCCCGGCTGCCCGGGCCGGCGGCGTCGGTGGTCGACAGCACCCGCTCGACCACCGCGGTCACCACCTCCCACACTGCCGTCGCCGCCGCCAGCACGAAGGCGATCGTCACCGCCCGCGCCACCAGCACCTGGCCGGCGTCGCTCGACAGCCAGGCGATCGAGCCGCCGATCCAGACCTCGATCAGCAGCATCGCCGCGACCAGATAGGTGAGCGCGGCCAGCACCGCGCGGACGATGCCGAAATAGGCGTTGGCCCGGGTCTCGAGCCCGGGAAACCGGCGCGCGGTCTCTGCCGACACCCTGAGCCCGCGGTCGAACACCAGCCGGATCGCCTTGAGCACCAGGATCGCGATCACCACCAGCGCGGCGCTGGCGACGGTGGCGCGGGCGAGGAACATGAAACCGTTGCCGGCCTGCACCGCCCAGGCGCCGTAGCCGACGGCGATATAGAGCAGCACCGGGACGTGCCACAGCTGCGCCAACCGCGAGCGATGATCCGAACGCCCCGCGTCGTCCCCCCGCGGCTCGCCGCCGAGCGCCGCCGCCACCGCGTGGCGATTCTGCAGCACCAGCACCACCAGCATGATCGCCACCACCAGGCCGAGCGCCTTGAGCAGCATCGCATGGGCGCCCGGCGCGAGACCGAGCACGACCGCCGTCTCGGCGGCGAAGTAGCCGAAAATCCCGATCATCGCCAGCCGGCGCGTCCAGATCACCAGGTAGGCGGCGGTCTCGGCGCTGAGCTCGAGCAGGCCGCCACGCTCGCCGCCGTTCTGCAGCACCAGCCGCGCCACGATCAGCGTCGCCTGGACCAGGACCGCGGCATTGATCACGCCGAGGGCGAGGATGCGCGTCGCCGGCCGCGGCTCGGTCAGCGGCAGCACCACCAGCGCAATGGCGGCGAACGCGATCAGCGGCACGAACGCCAGCACCGCCCGCCCGAGGAACAGCAGCGTGAGCGAGATCGGGCCCTGGTGGCCTTGCGCCGTGAGGCCCGCGCGCACCCGCGCCAGCAGGCGCCCGGTGAGGGCGCACGCGACCAGGGCCAGCGCCAGCACCAAAGCGAGCTTGCCGGCGATCTCGAGCCACAGCGCGCGCACCGACGGCTGTCGCGCCTGCGCCGCGATCCGGGTGACCGTCTCCGGCACGGCGGCGAGCACCGCGGCGGTCTGGGTGAGCTGGACGCCGATCCGCTCGATCTGTCGGGACAATCCCGACAGCACCCGGGCGCCAAGCGTCTCCTCGACTGCGGCCTCGCGCTCGATCGCGCGCCGCGCGGCGATCAGGGCTTGGAGCTGGTCGACGAACTGGCGCCGCTTGGCGTCGTCCTCGAGCGTGTCGACCAAGGTCTCGAGCTGCGCGGTGTCGAGATCGGCGGCGCCGGCAGCGATCGCCGGCCCGGACCCAGACACAAACAATGCCAACGCGAGCAACGCACCGGCAAGCCTCGCGCCGCGCGGCCGCGATCGCGGCGCGCCGCAGGAAACGCAATTCATGACCCGTCAACCTAGCCAGCGGCGCATCCGCTGTCACATACTCTGTGCCGGCGAAGGGGCGCGCCGGCCGTTCCGACGCCGGTGCCAGCGCTTTCGGGCCGACCGTGTTGGCAAAAATGGAGCGCCGTCGCACTCGTGAAGGCAGACCGAGCAACGCTTGCCCGAGTCGCACGCCGCGCCGCCGCGCTGCTGATGGCGCTCGCCGGACCGAGCCTGTCCGCCGACGCCGCCGACATCGCCTATCGGGTCGCGTTCACCGGCCTCGAGGCGCTGCCCGAGATTGCGGAGACGCTCGAAGGCGTCTCGCGCCTCGCCACCGAGACCGGCCGGCCGCCGGCGACGGTGCGCCAGCTCAGGCGCCGAATCGCCGATGACGTGCCCCGCCTGATCGAGGTCCTGCGGTCGTACGGCCATTACGCCGCGACGGTCGAGACCTCGCTCGACAGCGCGCAGTCGCCGGCCGTGGTGACGGTTGCGGTCGCGCCCGGGCCACCCTATCTCCTGTCCGCCTTTCGCGTCGCCGCCCGGGGCGGTGCCGGCGGGCCGGTGGTACGCGTGCCGCTCGCCGAGCTGGGCGTGGAAACCGGGATGCCCGCGCGCGCCGCGGCGATTGCCGGCGCCGATGCCGGGCTGGTGCGCGCGCTGACCGAGAGCGGCTACCCGCGTGCGCGCGTCGTCGATCGCGAGGTCCTGGTGGATCACGATCTCAAATCGGTCGCAGTGACTGTCGCCGTCGACCTCGGTCCGGCGGCCCGGTTCGGGCCGACCAGCTTCGTCGGCATCGAGTCGGTCGATTCCGGCTTCGTTGCGCGCAGGGTCCAGTGGCAGACCGGCGACCGCTACGATTCCCGCAAGGTCGCCGCCACGCGCGATGCGCTGCGCGCGACCCAGCTGTTCAGCTCGGTACGCATCGACGTCGGCGAGCCCGCCGCGGGCGACGACGCGGCACCGATGACGGTCACATTGGTTGAGCGCGCACAGCGCAGCGTCGGCGCCGGCGCCGGCTACTCGACCAGCGAGGGCCTGCGCGGCAAGCTGTTCTGGGAGCACCGCAACCTGTTCGGCGAGGGCGAGCGGCTGCGCGCGACCGCGCTCGCCGCCGAGATCGTCACCAGCCTGTCGGCCAGCTTCAGCAAGCCCGATTTCCTCGACCCGGGCCAGGAATTGCTGCTCAGCGGCGCCATCGAGCAGCAGCGCACGGACGCCTTCGAGACCGAGCGGGTCACCGCCTCGGGCCGCTTGCGTCGGCCGCTGTACCGGCGCATCCAGGTCAGCGGCGGGCTCGCGCTGGCGCGCGAGTTCGAGGACGACAACACCGTCCAGCGCCGCTTCACCCTGGTGTCGCTGCCGGTCACCCTCGAGGTCGATACCAGCGACGAGCCGCTCGATCCGAGCCGGGGCGCGCGCGGCCGGTTCCAGGTCTCGCCGACCTTGCAGGCGCTCGGCAGCGACGTGAGCTTCGTCACCCTGGACCTCTCCGAGTCGCGCTACCTGTCGCTGGCCGCCGACGACTCGCTGGTGCTCGCCGGACGCTACCGGGTGGGCAGCGTGGTCGGCGTCACCGCCGGCGAGCTGCCGGCGAGCGCCCGGTTCTTCGGCGGCGGCGGCGGCTCGGTGCGCGGCTTCGCGTTCCAGTCGATCGGCCCGCGCGACGGTTTCAACGAGCCGTTCGGCGGCAGCTCGAT
>DASWHU010000202.1:0-18022 GCA_036398035.1 Alphaproteobacteria bacterium
CCCAGGTCCGCGCCCCGGCCGCCGCGCCGGCGCCGCAGGCGGCGCCGGTCCTCGCCGGGCGCCGGGCGAGCGACCACCAGCCCGAGCCCGAGCCGGCGGTCGCTGTCGACCCGCCCGCCGCGGCCGAAGCCGAAGCCGAGGCCGCGGTGCGCCCGCGCCTGTTCGACTGGATGAAGCGGGCGGGGCGGACGTCCGACGACCAGCCCGCGCCGGCCGCGCCGGCGCCCGCCGCCCGCCCGGCGACAAGGCACGAGCCGGCCGCGATGGCGCCGGCGATGGCTGCGCCGGCGCCCGAACGGGCCACCGTCGGCGGCGGCCGTCGCGACGACGACCTGCTCGACATTCCGGCCTTCCTGCGCCGCCAATCGACCTGAGCGGACAGGGGTAACATTCTGTAACAAATAGTGATTTGAGGGCTTCCCCAGGGTTTTGTTACAAGCCCTGGAGAAGCCCTCGGCGGCCGGCGCACGCGCCGGGCTCCGAGGTGGATCCGGTGGCCATGACCGGCTGTTGCGAAGATCGGCGGCCCCGGGTCGGCAAGAACCCTTGCGGGGGCGAAGCGGTTGCAACATACGGCAACAACTGTCGACCAGACCACCATCCGCCAGCCGATCGACTGCACCGGCGTCGGGCTGCACAGCGGCGCCGTCGCGCGCATGATGCTGTGCCCGGCCGAACGCGACACCGGCATCGTGTTCGTGCGCGCCGATCTCGGCGGCAGCGAGATCCCGGCACGCTACGACCATGTCGTGGACACCCGCCTCGGCACCACCCTGGCCGGGCCCGATGGCGCGCTCGTGCACACGGTCGAGCACCTGATGGCGGCGCTGTGGGGCTGCGGCATCGACAACCTCGTCGTCGAGCTCGACGGCCCCGAGGTGCCGGTCATGGACGGCAGCGCCGAGCCGTTCGTTTTCCTGGTCGAATGCGCGGGCATCCGCACGTTGGGAGCGGCGCGCCAGGCGGTGCGGGTGCTCAGGCCGGTGACGGTCACGGACGGCGACACGCGCATCGCGCTGGTTCCCGACGACCGCACCTCGGTGCGGTTCGAGATCGCCTTCGACAACCCGGTGATCGGCAACCAGGTGCTCGACCTCGCCTGCGACGACTGCGCGTTCAAGACCGATCTCGCGCGCGCGCGCACCTTCGGGCTCGAATCGGACGTCGCCGCCATGCACGCCAACGGCCGCGGCCTCGGCGGCAGCCTGGGCAATGCGGTGGTGGTCGGCAAGGACCGGGTGCTGAACGAGGGCGGGCTGCGCTTCCCGGACGAGTTCGTGCGCCACAAGATTCTCGACTGCCTGGGCGACCTGTATCTGGCCGGGGCCCGAATCGTCGGCCGCATCGAGGCGGTGCGCGCCGGCCATCGGCTCAACAACGCCCTGTTGCGCGCGCTGTTCGCCGAGCCCGCGAACTGGTGTCTGGAGGCGGCGGCGCCGCGCACCTGGACCGACGACGCGGTGGCGGCGCTGGCCTGACCCGCGTGCCCGCGGCGCCGGCTGGTGAGTCGGCGGCGGCCAGGCGCTATAGTGGTCCCATGAGCGATGCTGTTGCGCCCGCCTTTGAGCTGGCCGGCCGCCGGGTGTGGGTGGCCGGGCACGGCGGCATGGTCGGCGCGGCGCTGTGCCGGCGGCTTGCGCGTGAGCGTTGCGAGCTGCTGAGCGTCGGCCGCGACCGGGTCGACCTCAGGCGCCAGGCCGAGGTCGAGGACTGGATGGCCGCGGCGCGGCCCGCGGCCGTGTTCGTCGCCGCGGCGACGGTGGGTGGCATCCTCGCCAACGACAGCCGCCCGGCCGAGTTCCTGTACGACAACCTGGCGATTGAGACTAACGTCATCGAGGCCGCCCGCCGCACCGGCGTGGCCAAGCTGCTGATCCTCGGCTCGACCTGCATCTATCCCAGGCTCGCGCCTCAGCCGATGCGCGAGGACAGCCTGCTCACCGGGCCGCTCGAGCCGACCAACCAGTGGTACGCGCTGGCCAAGATCGCCGGCATCAAGCTGTGCGACGCCTATCGCCGCCAGTATGGTTGCGACTTCATCTCGGCGCAGCCGACTAACCTTTACGGCCCGCACGATAATTTCGACCTCGCGAGCAGCCACGTGCTGCCGGCGCTGATGCGCAAGATGCACGCGGCCAAGCTCGCCGGCGCCGATACGGTCACCTTGTGGGGCAGCGGCACGCCCAGGCGCGAGTTCCTGTATGTCGACGACCTGGCCGATGCATTGGTGTTCCTGATGCGCCACTATTCCACCGAAGGGCCGATCAATGTCGGCACCGGCGAGGAGCTGAGCATCCGCGAGCTCGCCGAGCGGATCGCGGCCGTGGTCGGCTTCGCCGGGCGCTTCGCCTACGACACCACCAAGCCCGACGGCACGCCGCGCAAGCTTGCCGACGTGGGCAAGCTCGCCGCTCTCGGCTGGCGCGCGCGGACCTCGCTCGACGACGGCCTCGGCCTCACCTATCGCTGGTTCCTCGACCACGTCGCGGACCGGCTTGCGGCGGCCGCCGCCGGCTGACCGGCGCGTGCCCGATCCCGCCTCGCATCTGGTCGACGGCGTCGGCCTGTGGCGCGAGCTCTTGCGCGCCCCGCCCGCCGGCCCGCCGCGCCCGGCGCTGTTCGTCGACCGCGACGGGGTGGTGATCGAGGATGCAGGGTTCGTCCACCGCCCCGACCAGGTTTCGTTGATCGCCGGCGCGGCGGCGGCGTTCGCGTGCTGCAATCGCGCCGGCGTGCCGGTGGTGATGGTCTCCAACCAGTCGGGGATCGGGCGCGGGCTGTACGGCTGGGCGGAGTTCGCCGCCGTGCAGGCGCGCATGGCGGCGCTGCTCGCCGCCGCCGGCGCCGCGCTCGACATGGTGCTGGCTTGTGCCTATCACGCGGACGGTGTGGGCGCGCTCAAGGTCGCCGGCCACGACTGGCGCAAGCCGCGCCCGGGCATGTTGTGCGCGGCGGCCGAGGCGTGGCCGATCGATCTCGCGCGCTCGTGGATCGTCGGCGACCGGTCGCGCGATCTCGCGGCGGGACGCGCGGCGGGGCTCGCCGGCGGCGTGCTGGTCGCCACCGGCCACGGCAGCGAGTCAAGCGAGCGCGACGCGGCGCAATTGCTAGCCGGCGAACGATTCGAGGTGCGCGGGACGCGCTCCATCGCCGCCATCGACGCGGTGCTGGCGCGGCTCGGCGCTGGGCTCGAGCCGGCCAGGCGCGCGCGATGACGGTCCTCGTCACCGGCGCTGCCGGCTTCATCGGCTTCCACGTCGCCTCCGCGCTGCTCGCGCGCGGCGAGTCGGTGGTCGGCGTCGACGACCTCAACCCCTATTACGACGTCGCCCTCAAGCAAGCGCGGCTCGCCCAACTCGAAGGCCGGGCGGGGTTCCGGTTCCGCCGGCTCGACATCGCCGACGCGGCGGCGATGGAGCAGCTTGCGCGCGCCGAAGGGCCGTTCCGGCGCATCGTCCATCTGGCGGCGCAGGCCGGCGTGCGCCATTCGCTCACCCAGCCGATGGCCTACGGCCGCAGCAACCTGGTCGGCCAGCTGGTGGTGCTCGAGCTCGCCCGTCATACCGAGGGCTTACGGCATCTGGTGTTCGCCAGCTCGAGCTCGGTCTACGGCGGCAACGCCAAGCTGCCGTTCGCGGTCGCCGACCGGGTCGACACCCCGGTCTCGCTCTATGCCGCGACCAAGCGCGCCGGCGAGCTGATGGCGTACAGCTATTGCCGCCTGTACGGGCTGCCGACCACCGGGCTGCGCTTCTTCACCGTCTACGGGCCGTGGGGGAGGCCCGACATGGCCGCCTGGCTGTTCACCGAGGCGATCCTCGCCGGGCGCCCGATCAAGGTGTTCAACCACGGCGACATGCGCCGCGACTTCACCTATGTCGACGACATCGTCGACGGCGTCGTGCGCGTGATCGACCGCCCGCCGCCCGCGGGCGAGGCGCCGCCGTGGCACCTCTACAACATCGGCAACCACCGCCCCGAGCCGCTGCTGCGCTTCATCGCCGTGCTCGAGGCCGCGCTCGGGCGGCGCGCCGAGACCGAGATGCTGCCGATGCAGCCCGGCGACATCGCCGAGACCTATGCCGACATCGATGAGCTGAGCCGCGACACAGGCTTCCGCCCGACCACCACGATCGAAGAGGGCATCCCGCGCTTCGTCGCCTGGTACCGCGACCATTACGGCGTGTGAGCGGCGGCGCCGAGGCCCAGTCGCTCGCCGCCGTAGACGCGCTCGCGCAGCGGCCGCCACCACGCCTCGTTGTCGAGGTACCAGCGCACGGTGCGGGCCAGGCCGTCGTTGAAATCGATCTCGGGCCGCCAGCCGAGATCGGCGCGGGCGCGGCCCGCGTCCATGGCGTAGCGCCGGTCGTGGCCTGGGCGGTCGGCGACACGGGTGATCAGGCGCTCGCGCGGGTTGTGCGGCGAGCCCGGATCGGCGGCGTCGACCAGCCGGCAGATCGCCCGCACCACGTCGATGTTGCGCCGCTCGCAGTCCGCCCCGATGTTGTAGGTCGAGCCCGGACGCGCGCGGGTCAGCACCGCGGCCAGCGCGCGCGCGTGGTCCTCGACGTGCAGCCAGTCGCGCACCTGGCCGCCGTCGCCGTAGACCGGCAGCGCCCGGCCCTCGAGCGCGTTCAGGATGGCGAGCGGGATCAGCTTCTCGGGGAACTGGCGCGGCCCGTAGTTGTTGGTGCAGTTGCTGACTACCACCGGCAGGCCGTAGGTGCGCTGCCAGGCGCGCGCCAGGTGGTCGGCCGCCGCCTTCGACGCCGAGTAGGGCGAGGACGGGGCGTAGGGCGTCGCCTCGGTGAAGCGCCCCTCGGGCCCAAGCGCGCCGTAGACCTCGTCGGTCGAGACCTGATGGAAGCGGAAGCGCGCGCGGCGTGCATCGTCGAGACCTTGCCAGTGCCGGCGCGCCGCCTCGAGCAGCACATAGGTGCCCTCGACGTTGGTGTGCAGGAAGCCGGCGGGGGCGTCGATCGAGCGGTCGACGTGGCTCTCGGCGGCGAGATTGACGATGGCGTCGGGATCGTGGGCGTCGAACGCGGCCGCCACTGCCCGCGCATCGCAGATGTCGGCGTGCACGAACCGGTAGTTTGGGTGATCGGCGACCTCGGCGAGCGAGGCCGGGTTGGCGGCGTAGGTCAGCTTGTCGAGGTTGACCACCTCGTGCCCGGCGTCGCGCAGCAGGTGGCGGACCAGCGCCGAGCCGATGAAGCCCGCCCCGCCGGTGACCAGGACCTTCACCGCGCCGCCCCTTGCGCGCGCCCGGCGGCATAGGCGAACGGGCTCTCGATCTGGTCGAGCCGCGGCCAGGACCGGTCGCGCTCCGAGACCTCGGCGTCCGCGGGCGCCACCGGCCAGCGAATCGCCAGCGCCGGGTCGTGCCACAGGATGCCGCGCTCGTGCTCGGGCGCGTAGACGTCAGAGACCTTGTAGGCGACGCGGGTGTCGGGCTCGAGGGTGCAGTAGCCGTGGGCGAACCCGACCGGCACCAGAAGCTGCTCGCCCGCCGCCGCGGTCAGGGTCACCGCCACGTGGCGGCCGAAGGTGGGCGAGCCGCCGCGGATGTCGAGGGCGACGTCGAGCACCGCCCCGGTGACCACGCCGACCAGCTTCGCCTGCGCCGCGGGCGCTTGGAAATGCAGCCCGCGCACGGTGCCGGCGGCGCGCGAGTAGGCCAGGTTGTCCTGGACGAAGTCGATGTCGATGCCGGCCTCGGCCAGCGCCCGGCGGCTGTAGGTCTCGGCGAAGAAGCCGCGGGCATCGCCGAATCGTTTCGGCGTCAGGCGGATCACCTCGGGGATGGCAGTCGCCGCGATGTCCACGCCGTCGAAGTCCTCCGGGGCGGTCTGGCCCGGCTCTGGTAGCATCGGCAAGATAGCGACGCAAGCCGGCGGCCCTGCCCGCGCCCTCGGTTCGGCCTTGCCGGGCGGGGGTCGCGCGGTCACCTTGTAATGCGGCATGCCACGATCGGATCTGGATGTTGGTCAAGGACGCGTCGGGCCCGCGGCCGGCACCGTACCTGCCGACACGCCGGCACAGGGTCGTGACCCGGCCATGAGTTCCGCCCGGCGCCCGAGCGCCCGCACCTGGGCGCGCCTCGGCGTGGCCGCGCTCGCGGCGCTGCTGCTTTATCTCGCCTTCCGCGGCGTCGACTGGGCGGAGCTCGGGGCGCTGCTCGCCGGCGCCGATCCGGCGCGCGTCGGCCTCGCCGTCCTGATCATGACCGCCGGCACCATGCTGCGCGCCCAGCGCTGGCGCCTCTTGGTCGCGGCGAGGGTCGAGCCCGGCTACCCGATCATGTTCTGGGCGACCATGGCCGGCTATGTCGGCAACGCCTATCTGCCGGCGCGCGCCGGCGACCTGCTGCGCTCGCTCCTGCTCGGGCGCCACCTCGGCATCCGCAAGAGCTTCGTGCTCGGCACCACGGTCACCGAGCGGGTGCTCGACACCATCGTCATCGTGGCGCTGGCCGGGGCGGTGGTCGCGCTGCTGCCGGAGGCGCCGCACTGGCTGGCCTCGTCGTCGACCGGCCTGTCGGTGGGCGCGGCGTGCGCGCTGGTGGCGCTGCTCGCGGTGCCGCGGCTCGCCGGCTACATCGAAGGCTGGGTCGCCCGGTTGCCGATGCGCCGCGAATGGCGGGCCCGGCTGATCGAGATCTGGCACGAGTTCTTCACCGGCTCGCGGGCGATCGAGAACCACGTCACCGCCGCCGCCTTCGCCGCGCTCAGCGTGCTGATCTGGCTCATGGACACGGCGTGCATGACCACCGTCGCGGCGGCGCTCGGGCTCCATATGATCACGCCGCTGCTCGCCTTGTTGCTGGTGGTGGCGCTGGCGCTGTCGAGCGTCGCGCCCTCGACCCCGGGCTATGTCGGCGTCTACCAGTTCGTCGCGGTGAGCGTCTTGGCGCCGTTCGCGGTCGGCCAGAGCCAGGCGCTGGCGCTGGTGCTGCTGTTCCAGGCGGTGATCTACGTCGTGGTGACGCCGTGGGGCCTGATCGGGCTGTGGCGGCTCGGCGGCCTGGGTGCGGCGCGCGCCGGCCCGTGACCCCGGGCGGCGCGGGCGGAAAGGCGATGACGGGGGCGCTGGCTGAGTATCTGGACGCGGCCGCCGGCCTGTTGCGCGAAACCGCCGGCGCCGGGCTCGACCGGCCGGTCGCGGCGGCGGTGGCGGCGATCTCAACCGCGCTCGCCGCCGGCAAGCCGCTGCTGGTGTGCGGCAACGGCGGCTCGGCGGCGGACGCGATGCACATCGCCGGCGAGCTGGTCGGGCGCTACCGGCTGGAGCGGCCGGGGCTGAAGGCGATCGCGCTCGGCACCGACGCCGCGGTGACCACCGCCTGGGCCAACGACTACGACTTCGAGACCGTGTTCGCGCGCCAGGTCGAGGCGCTGGGCGAGGCCGGCGGCGTGGTTTGGGCGATTAGCACCAGCGGCGAGTCGGCCAACGTCGTGCGCGCGCTCGAGGCCGCGCGCGCGCGCGCCATGACCACGGTGGCGTTGACCGGCGCCGGCGGCGGCCGGCTGGCGGCGCTCGCGGACGTGCTGATCGCGGTGCCCTCGCGCGACACCCCGCGCGTCCAGGAGGTGCACACCTGCCTCTACCACTTCATCTGCGAGCAGGTCGAACGGCGCATCGCCGGCGCGGCGGGCTGAGCCCTCAGGTGCCGGCGAGCCGGTCGAGGCAGGCGGCGAGGCCCTGACGCCAATCGGGCTGGGCGAGGCCCCAGACGGCGGCGATGCGGGCGCAGTCGAGCACCGAGTTCGCCGGCCGCCGGGCGGGGGTCGGGTGGTCGGCGGTAGCGATCGCGCGCAGCCGCTGCGGCGCCGGCAGGCCGCGGCTTGCCGCGCCGGCGAAGATCTCCTGCGCGAACGCGGAGCGGCTCACCGGCGGCGCGCCGCAGTAGTGGAAGGTGCCGGTTCCCTTGCCGCCCGCGGCCAAGCCGGCGGCGATCGTGAGCGCGGCGTGGGCGAGGTCGCGGGCCGCGGTCGGGCCGCCCTGCTGGTCGCAGACCACCGCCACCTCGTCGCGCTCGGCGCCGAGCCTCAGCAGCGTGGTGACGAAGTTGCGCCCGAACGGGCTGAACACCCAGGCCGTGCGCAGGATCGCCGCCGTCCCGCCCGCGGCGCGCACCGCGTCCTCGCCGGCGGCTTTCGACGCCCCATAGACGCCGAGCGGCGCGCGGGCATCGTCCTCGCGATAGGGCCGGTTGGCGGTGCCGTCGAACACGTAGTCGGTCGACACGTGGACCAGCGGGATGCGCGCGGCGGCGCACGCCTCGGCGACCGCGCCGGCGCCGGCCTGGTTGACCGCGAATGCGGGCGCGGGCTCGCTCTCGGCGCGGTCGACGTCGGTATAGGCGGCGGCGGTGATTGCCGCGCGCGCGCCCGCGATCGCGGCGCGCACCGCCCGGGGATCGGCGACGTCGGCCTCGGCATGCGCCAAGGCGCGGACTTGGAAACCGTCGGGCGCCGTCGCGCGGGCCAGCTCGCGGCCGAGCTGGCCGCCGCCGCCGAATACCACGACCGTTGCTGCCGGCATCGCCGGCATCGCCGGCCCGGCCTTACTCGCCCTCGAACGCGCACAAGGCGAACACCTTGTGCCCCGCCTTCTCCAGCCGCGCCCGCCCGCCGACGTCGGGCAGGTCGACGATGAAGCAGCATTCGACCACCCGCCCGCCCGACTTCTCGATCAGGTTGACCGCGGCCTCGGCGGTCCCCCCGGTGGCGATCAGGTCGTCGACCACCAGCACCCGGTCGCCGGCGGCGATGGCGTCGGTGTGGACCTCGACCGTGTCGGTGCCGTATTCGAGGTCGTAATGGTGCTCGATGGTATTGCCGGGCAGCTTGCCCTGCTTGCGCACCGGCACGAAGCCGACGCCGAGCTGGTGCGCGATCGGCGCGCCGAGGATGAAACCGCGCGCCTCGATCGCGGCGACCTTGTCGATGCCCGCGCCGGTGTAGCGGTTGACCAGCTCGTTGACCGCGGTGCGGAAGCCGCGCGCATCCGCGAGCAGGGTGGTGATGTCGCGGAACATGATCCCTGCCTTGGGGTAGTCGGGAATGGTCCGGATCAAGTCCTTGATCGGCATCGCTGGCTCTCCCCGCGGGCAGGCTTGTTGCAGGCGCGGCGCAGTCTACAATAGCCGGGCCCGCCCCGGCACTGCGCAGCGATCCTCGTCCTCCGTCAATCCGAGCGCCGACGCCCGCCATGCACATACGGACCCTGGCTGTGATCGGACTCGGCTATGTCGGGCTGCCGCTGGCGGTGGCGCTGGCGCGCAGCCGCAAGGTGGTCGGCTTCGACCTGTCCGGGCGCCGCATCGCCGAGCTCACGGCCGGCCGCGACCGCTCGGGCGAGGTGCCCAACGAGGCGCTGGCCGCGGTCGAGATCGCGTTCACCGGCGAGGTCGAGGCGCTTAACGGGCTCGATGCCTACCTGATCACGGTGCCGACGCCGGTCGACGGCTCGAAGAAGCCCGACCTGTCGGCGGTCGAGCGGGCGTGCGCAACCGTCGGCGCCGCGCTCGCCCCGGGCGCGGTGGTGGTGCTCGAGTCGACCGTCTATCCGGGCACGGTCGAGGAGGTGTGCGCGCCGATCCTCGAGCGCGCCTCGGGCCTCGCCGCCGGGCGCGACTTCTTCCTCGGCTACTCGCCCGAGCGCATCAACCCGGGCGATGCGGCTCACCAACTGGGCGCGATCACCAAGGTGGTCGCCGGCCAGACGCCTGCGGTCACCGCCGTGCTGGCCGAGCTGTACGGCGCCATCGGGCCGGTGTTCGTCGCCGCCGACATCCGCACCGCCGAGGCCGCCAAGGTGATCGAGAACGCCCAGCGCGACATCAACATCGCCTTCGTCAACGAGCTGGCGGTGATCTTCGGCCGGCTCGGCCTCGATACCGGCGCGGTGCTCGACGCCGCGGCGACCAAGTGGAACTTCCTGCCCTTCCGGCCCGGCCTGGTCGGCGGCCACTGCGTCGGCGTCGATCCCTACTACCTCACCTACGTCGCCGAGCGCTCGGGCTACCATCCCGACGTGATCCTGGCCGGGCGGCGGATCAACGATACCATGGGCCAGCATGTCGGCCGCGAGGTGGCGCGGCGCGTGCATGCGCTCGCCTTGCCCAGGCGCTGCCTGGTGCTGGGCATCACCTTCAAGGAGAACGTCCGCGACATCCGCAACTCGGGCAGCGCCGGGGTGGCGCGCGAGCTGGCGGCGTTCGGGCTCGAGGTCGACGTCCACGACCCGCTCGCCGATGCCGACGAGGTGCGCGCGGCCTACGGCTTCGAGCTGGTCGCGAGTCCCGCCGGCGGCTACGGCGCGGTGGTGCTCACGGTCGGCCACCGCGCCTATGCCGGCTGGCCGGCGAGCGAGGTGCGGGCGCTGCTCGCCGGCGGCGGCCTGGTCGCCGACGTGCGCGGCATCTGGCGCGGCCTCGATTTCGGCGACGACATACAGGTCTGGCGGCTATGATGGCCAACCACGGCGCCGATTGGTAAGAAAGTCGGCACCAGGGCGAAAGACAAGCGCGTCGCGGCAAGACGCGCGGGAGAGGGAGGACGTACCGGTGAAGAGCGGGCGGAACGGGTTCGTCAGTCGGGCTTGCCGGCTGGCCGGCGCGGCGCTGGTGTGCGTCGGCGCCGCGGCGCTGGTGGCGTACGGTCCGGCGGCGGCGCAGGAGGAGGGCGAGGCGGTCTCTCCGGACAGCCTCAAGCACGGCAAGATCACGTTCCCGAGCGGCAGCGTCTACGAGGGCGACCTCAGCGACGGGCGCATGCACGGCACGGGCAAGATCGTCTACGCCGACGGCGGCGTCTACGAGGGCAGCTTCCAGGACGACAAGATCACCGGCCGCGGGGTGTTCGTCTACCCCAACGGCGACCGCTACGAGGGCAGCTTCGTCGACGGCCAGCGCCACGGCGACGGCGTGTTCGCGTTCGCCAACGGCGCCAAGTACGAGGGCAGCTTCGAGGGCGGCCAGATGCACGGCCAGGGCACGCTGACCTTCGCCAACGGCGCGGTCTACACCGGTGCCTTCGTCAACGGCCGGCGCGAGGGCGAGGGCAAGCTCAGCTTCGCCAGCGGCGACGTCTTTACCGGCACCTTCAAGGGCGGCGAGATGGACGGCAAGGGCCGGTTGCAGTATGCCGAGGGCCACGTCTATGAGGGCGAGTTCAAGGGCGGCAAGCGCCACGGCCAGGGCACCTTCCGCATGAGCAACGGCGACGCCTATGCCGGCGAGTACAAGGACGGCGAGCGCAACGGCCGCGGCACCTACACCCAGGCCGACGGGGTCAAGTATGTCGGCGACTATGCCGACGGCAAGCGCCAGGGCGAGGGCAGCATCCTGTACCCGAACGGCGACCGTTTCGAGGGCAAGTTCGCGGCCGACCTGCAGCAGGGCCCGGGCAAGCTGGTCTACCAGGACGGCACCCAGGTCGAGGTCACCTACGAGGCCGGCAAGCCGGTCGGCAAGGCGGTCTGGATCTACCCCGACGGGCACCGCATCGAGGGCGAGTTCTGACCGCGCCGCGATTGGTCGGGACGGCACGCCGCGCCTATATTCGAATGTTGAAGGAGGCGCCGCGGCGAGGATGGCAGGCGGTGGTCGCCTGTAATGCCGTTCCGGGGCGGTTGGATGCAGCAAGCCGTGGCAATCGAATCGCAGTCGCCGGGACGGAGATCGGGACGCCCGGCTGACCCGGGCGGCGAGCTGCGCCGCCAGCTCGACCAGGCCCACCGGGCGATGTGGGCGCTCTACAAGGAGCTGGACGACAAGAACGCGGCGCTCAACCGCTCCAACGAGGAGCTCGAGCAGTTCGCCACCATCGCCGGGCACGACCTCCAGGAGCCGCTGCGCAAGGTGATCGCCTTCGCCGCGCTGCTGCGCGAGGAGCACGGCCAGGGCCTCGGCGCCGGCGGCCGCGACTACCTCGCGCGCATGGACGGGGCGTGCGAGCGCATGCTGGTGCTGATCGAGGACCTGCTGCGGCTGGCGCGCGTCACCAGCCAGGCGCGCCCGTTCGAGCGCTGCGATCTCGCCGCCGTCGCCGCCGAGGTGGCGGCCGACCTCGGGGCCCAGGTCGAGCGCGAGCGTGGCGAGGTGGTGATCGGGCCGCTGCCGGTGATCGAGGCCGATCCGGTCCAGCTTCGCCAGCTGCTCCAGAACCTGGTCTCGAACGGCCTCAAGTTCCACCACCCGGACCGGCCGCCCAGGGTCACGGTCTCGGTGCGCCGGCTCGACGGCGATCGCATCGAGGTCCAGGTTGCCGACAACGGCATCGGCTTCAAGGCCAAGTTCGCCGAGCGCATCTTCCAGCCGTTCCGCCGCCTGCACGGCCAGGGCCGCTACCCGGGCACCGGCATGGGCCTTGCGATCGTGCGCAAGATCGCCCAGCGCCACGGCGGCGAGGTGCGGGTCGAGAGCACCCTAGGCGAAGGCAGCAGGTTCGTGGTCGCGCTGCCGTGCCGGCACGGCCGCCAGGCCGCCGGCGAGTCCGCGAGGGCCGCCGGCGATGGCCGCTGAGCACCCCCGGCGCAGGTCGAGCGACCTGCCCCGGCTGCGCATTCTTCTGGTCGAGGACAACCCGGACGACGTGGTCCTGTTCGGCGAGCTGTTGGGCCGCATCGCGCCGCTGAGCCGCTTCGACCACGTCGATTCGCCGGACGAGGCGCGCCGGCGGCTGCACGGCGCGGGCTACGACCTGTGCTTCTTCGATTACGAGCTCGGCGACGAGACCGGCCTCGACCTGCTGCACACGGTGCGCGCCGACGGCTACGACCGGCCGATCATCCTGCTGACCGGCCAAGGCGACGAGACCGTCGCGGTCAAGGCGATGAGGGCCGGGGCCAGCGATTACCTGTCCAAGCACGGCCTCAGCGTCGGCGTCCTCGGCGGCGCCATCCGCCACGCCATGCAGCTGTACGAGACCGAGCAACGGCGCCAGCGGTTCGAACGCGCGCTGCGCCTGTCCGAGCAACGCTACCGCGAGCTGGTCAACCGGCTGCCGCTGGTGGTCGGCGAGCTGGCCGAGACCGGCGAGGCGCGGTTCGTCAACGAGGCCGCGAGCCAGGTCACCGGCTATGCCGCGGACGAGCTGGTCGGCAGGGACTGGTGGCGCCTGCTTGCGCCCGATCTCGACGCCGCCGAGCTCGACCTGCTGCGCCAGAGGGTGCTCGCGGAGGGCCTGAACGCGATCGAGATGCCGGCGCGCCACAAGGATGGGCGCATGCTGACCATGGAGTGGTCGACGGCGGTGATGCGCCAGGCCGAAGGCGGCGGCGAGACCATCGTCTGCATCGGCATGGATGTGACCGAGCGCGCGCGCATGCGCGACGAGCTGATGTGGCTGGCGGTGCGCGACGAGCTGACCGGCTTGAGCAACCGGCGCGGCTTCCTGACGCTCGCCGAGCAGCAGCTCAAGGCGGCGGCGCGCGACAAGCACTCGATGCTGGCGGTGTTCGTCGACCTCGACGGGCTCAAGTCGATCAACGACCAGCTCGGCCATGCCGAGGGCGACCGCGCGCTCAGCGACATGGCCGAGGTGATGCGCCGCACCTTTCGCGGCTGCGACGTGATCGGGCGCATCGGCGGCGACGAGTTCGTGGCGCTGGTCACCGAGGGCTCGCCGTTCCGCTCGGACGGCATCATCCAGCGCCTGCAGACCGTGCTCGCTCAGTTCAACGCCGACGAGACCCGCCGCTATTACCTGTCGGCCAGCATCGGCGTCGCGCGCTACGATCCGGACACGCCGATCGCGATCGATCATCTGGTCAACCGCGCCGACTCGGAGATGTACGAGAACAAGCAGCGCCGCCGGCGCCGCGACGTCGTGCGCAAGGCAACCCCGGTGGCCGCCGGCTGAAGGGGCCCCGGGCGCGGCCTGCGCCAGGAGACCGCCATGGCGAACCTGTCGCGTTCCAAGTCACTTGGTCGTGCCGTCGGCGCGGCGCTCGGCGCCGTCGTTGCCGCCGCGCCGGGCGCCGCCTGGGCGTGCTGCCACGGCGGCGGGGGCGGCGGCGGCGCCTCGGTGCCGCCGAGCATGCCGCCGGTGATGCCGCCCATGATCGTGCCGTCGGTGCCTGCCGCGCCGACCGCGGTGCAGGACGCCGTCCGCGACGCGCTCCGTCCCGACACGCCCCGGCGCGAGCCGTCGATACCGGAAATGCGCTCCGCCGACCCGCGGCCCTCGATACCGGAGATGCGCGCCACCGACCCGGCCGAGGTCGAGCGCATGGAGCGCGAGGAGGCGGCGCACGACGAGGCGCGCCGGCGCCAGACCGAGCGCGACATCGAGCGCTGGGAGGAATGGCGCGACCGCGGCAAGGAGATCAAGGTCGTCGTCGGCTGGGCCAACAACGTCGCCGGCGGCGCCGCCATCGCCGCCTGCGCCACCGGCGTCGGCTGCATCCCGGTGCTGATCTATGCCGGCGGCAAGTTGATCGAGGTGCTGCTGGTCAGCCACGCCGAGGCCTCGCGCGGCACCGGCTTCGTCGAGCGCCTGGTCAACGGCAGCGCGAGCTCCGCCGACTACTGGCGGCGGGTGCGCGTCAACGGCTTCGGCACCATGGCCAGCGAGGCGATCGGCCTGGCCGGCGATGCCGTCGGCCTGCCCGGCGTCCATTCCGGCGGCATCGGCTCGATGACCCAGGACGCGATGGGCGAGAGCCTCAACGCCGGCTACGAGTCGATCCGCGACGGCCTGCACGAGCAGAACGAGCGCCAGCGCCAGGAGATCTGGCAGCGCCAGGCCGACCGCGCGACCATGGAGGCGTACGGCCTCAACACCGCGGGCGGCTTCCCGATGCCCGCGGGAGCGCCGTACCGATGACCGGCCCGCGCGCGCGCGTCGCCGGTGCCGGCGCGCTGCTCGCGGCGCTGGTGTTCGCCGCGCTCGTGCCGGCGGCGGCGCAGGATGCCGGCACGCCGGCCATCGACCCCGCGGCGCGCGCCGCCCTGTCGGTGCTCGAGGACCGCTACACGCCCGACTCCGAGGCGGTGGTGCGCGCGCTCGCCGCGCGCCTGCGCGGGCTTGCCGACCGCCCGGGCGGCGGGCTCAGCGTCGCCTTTACCGACCCGGCGCCGATCGAGGCGGCGGCGCCGGCCTTGCGCGCCGACCCGCCGCTCGCCGTCGACGGCTTCGCGATCACCGCCTACGCCGCCGACCCGGCGCGCCCGACCCGGCACGCGCTGCACGGACTGCTGAGCTTCACCGACCGCTTCCAGCGCCGGCTCAGCGTCACCTTCGGCGCCGACTACGAGGTCGCGGACGACTTGGTCACGGTCGGCGCGGTCAGCGTCGCGCCGTACTTCCCGCCGGTGCCGGCGGTGGTCATGCTGTTCGTGCCCGCGAACCGGGTGGCGGCGGACTTCTGGACCCGCCACGCGGGACTCGACGACCTGCTCGATTTCGTCGCCGAGAATGCCGTGAGCTTCGCGCTGCCGTGGGCGGTGCCGCGCGTGCCCGAGGACCACTACGCCATGGCGTTCTTCTACGAGCAGCTGCCGCGCGCGGCCCGCGTCGACCTGCTGGTCGCCGACGCGCCCGAGGGCCTGACCGGCGAGCGGCGCTCGACCGTGGTGCTGCGCGAGGGCGGCTGGCAGGTCGCGATCGCGCGCGTCCACCTCGCCTTCGCCGAGCGCGCCACGGTCTACTTCAAGGCGCTCTACTGGCCGAGCGACGACGTGAGTGGCCCGGAAGGCGCGGTGCGCATCGCCGAGGTGTTCTCGAACCGCATCCCCGACCTTGCGGCGCGCCCGCGCCCCGCGGTCGAAGCGCCCGAACCGGCGCCCGCGCCCGCGGTCGCGGCACCCGCGGCGCCGCCCGCGCCTGAGGCGACCCCGGCGGCGGCCGCCGACAGCGTCGAGCAGCGCCTCGAGCGCCTGCGCCAGCTCTATCAGCGCGAGCTGATCAGCCGCGAGGAATACGACGCCAAGCGCCAGGCCCTGCTCGACCAGCTCTAGCCGCGCGGCCGCGCCCGACATGACCCGGTCCGAGTCGGAGACCTGGCGCGCCTACTATGCCGCGACCGGGGCGCGGGCGCCGCGCGCGACGCTGCTGATCGCGCTCGACCGATTCGCCGCCGAGGGCGCCGATGCCGGCAAGCTCCATGCGCTCGACCTCGGCTGCGGCTCGGGCCGCGATGCGGTCGAGCTTCTGGCGCGCGGCTGGTCGGTGCTGGCGATCGACGCCGAGCCGGCGGCGATCGAGGCGCTGCGCGCGCGCCCCGAGATCACCGCGTCCGCACGGTCGCGGCTCGAGACCCGCGTCGCCCGCTTCGAGGCCGCCCGGTGGCCGCGGGTGGACCTGGTCAACGCGAGCTTCGCCCTGCCGCTGGTGCCGCCCGCCGCCTTCGCCGGCCTGTGGCGGCGCATCGTCGCCTCGCTCAAGCCCGGCGGGCGCTTCGCCGGCCAGCTCTACGGCGAGCGCGACGGCTGGGCGGGCGACCCGACCATCACCTTTTTCAGCCGCAGCCAGGTCGAGGCGCTGCTCGCCGGCCTCGAGGTCGAGCATTTGCTTGAGGAGGAGGACGACAGCGTCACCCCGCGCGGCGCGCCCAAGCACTGGCACATCTTCCACGTCGTCGCCCGCAAGCCGCACGATCGCGCGAAAGAAGGATCAACCACAGACAGCACAAAGGACACAGCGGCAGGCTGACCCGGCGCCGGCAACGGCGGGGCGCCGCACCCCCACCCATACCCTCCCCCGCCCGCGGGGGAGGGCTTTCATACCAGCGAGCGACTGAAACAACTCGCTGTATTTCGTCGTCATCGCGAGCGAAGCGTGGCGATCCAGCACGCGATCACCGCAGGTCTGGATCGCTTCGTCGGCATCGCCTCCTCGCGATGACGCGCGACTATGAGATGCAATCGGGTCGGATCAAGCGCTCGCTGGTATCAAGCTCGAACCTCCCCCCGCTTGCGGGGGGAGGAAGGTTGGGGGTCGCACGGACTCGACGCGAACGGGATTCGCGCGGGCGCGCGCAATCACTCGCATGGCAATGATAAGCCTTCTTCCTCTGTGCCCTCTGTGGTGAATTCCCTTCTTTTCCTCCGCTCAGCGCATCGCGAACGGGTTCGGGAACTCGGCGTTCATGTCGACCCAGACGCTCTTGGTCTGGAGGTAGTCGCGGATCATGTCCTGGCCGTTCTCGCGGCCCATCCCTGAGCGTTTGTAGCCGCCGAACGGCGAGGTGAACGAGATCGCGCGGTAGGTGTTGATCCACACCGTGCCCGCCTGCAGCTCCTTGGCCATGCGGTGGGCGCGGGTGATGTCCTGGGTCCACACCCCGGCGGCAAGCCCGTAGGCGACGTCGTTGCCGATCGCGATCGCCTGGTCGTCGTCGGTGAACGGGATCACCGACAGCACCGGGCCGAACACCTCTTCCTGGGCGATGCGCATGCGGTTGTCGACGCCGGTGAAGATGGTCGGCTCGACGAACCAGCCCTCGCCGCATTCGGGCCGCTGGGCCGGGCGCCCGCCGAGGCGGAGCTCGGCGCCCTCAGCACTCGCGATGCCGATGTAGTCGAGCACCTTCTGGTACTGCGGCGGGGTGGTCACGGGGCCGACCTGGGTGTCCATCTCCATCGGGTTGCCCATGCGCGCGCCCTTGGCGAAGTCGACCAGGCGGTCGACGAAGCGGTTGTGGATCTGCTCCTGGACCAGGAGGCGCGAGCCCGCGATGCAGGTCTGCCCCGTTGCGGCGAAGATGCCGGCGACCGCGCCCTTGACCGCGTTGTCGAGGTTGGCGTCGGCGAACACGATGTTGGGCGACTTGCCGCCGAGCTCGAGGCCGACCTTCTTGAACCCGGGTGCCGCCATCTCGTTGACCTTCTGGCCGGTGCGCTCCGAGCCGGTGAACGCCACCTTGCGCACCAACGGATGCTCGACCAACGGTTGGCCGACCTCAGCCCCGAAGCCGGTGACCACGTTGACCACGCCGGGCGGGAACCCCGCCTGCTCGAACAGCTTGACGAACTCGAGCACGCTGGTCGAGGTGAACTCCGACGGCTTGA
>DASWHU010000203.1:0-5248 GCA_036398035.1 Alphaproteobacteria bacterium
GGGTGGCAGGGTCGGCAAGCGGTGGCGGACAGCTTTTTTATAGTTACACAAATTATAATCAGCTCAATAAATACCGGCCGTCAATGGAGGAAAGGAACGACCAGCCCGTCAGGCGCGCAGTCCTAGCGCAGCGCGGCGCGCCACACGGGCTAGGCGGCCCGCTGCAGGCCGAGCGCGCACCAGACGTCCTGCAGGGCGGCGACGAGGTGGGCGATGGCCGCGTCGCTGTGCTGCGGGCTGGGCGTGATGCGCAGCCGCTCGCTGCCGCGCGCCACCGTCGGGTAGTTGATCGGCTGGATGTAGATGCCATGGCGGTCGAGCAGCAGGTCGCTCGCCTGCTTGCAGAGCGCGGCATCGCCCACCAGGAGGGGCACGATGTGGCTCGCGGAGGGCATCACCGGCAGGCCGGCTTCGCGCAGCAGCCGCTTCACGCGCGCGGCCTTCGCCTGGTGCTGCATCCGCTCCGCCTCGCTGACCTTGAGGTGACGCAGGCTGGCGAGCGCGCCGGCGGCCACGTGCGGCGGCAAGGCGGTGGTGAAGATGAAGGCTGCGGCGAAGCTGCGCACGAAGTCGCAGAGCGCCGCCGAGCCGGCGATGTAGCCGCCGAGGCAGCCGTAGGCCTTGGCCAGCGTGCCCTCGATGATGCTGACCCGCCCCATCACCCCCTCGCGCGCGGCGATGCCGGCGCCGCGCGGTCCGTAGAGCCCGACGGCGTGCACCTCGTCGAGATAGGTGAGCGCCCCGTAGCGCTCAGCGAGATCGCAGAAGTCGGCAATCGGCGCGATGTCGCCGTCCATCGAGTAGACCGACTCGAAGGCGACGATCTTGGGCGCGTCGGGGCGCAGCTCGCCGAGCAGCCGGTCAAGGTGCGCGACGTCGTTGTGGCGGAAGATCTTCTTCGGCGCCCGCGAATGGCGCATGCCCTGGATCATCGAGGCGTGGTTGAGCGCGTCCGAGACGATCACGCAGCCGGGCAGCATCGAGGCGAGCGTGCTGAGCGTCGCCTCGTTCGAGATGTAGCCCGAGGTGAACAGCAGCGCCGCCTCCTTGTGGTGCAGGTCGGCGAGCTCGCGCTCGAGCATGACGTGGTAGTGGGTGGTGCCCGAGATGTTGCGCGTGCCGCCCGAGCCGGCGCCGGCGCGGCGCGCCGCCTCGATCATCGCCTCGACCACCTTCGGGTGCTGGCCCATGCCGAGGTAGTCGTTGCTGCACCAGATCGTCACCCGGCGCTCGACGCCGTCGTTGTAGCAGGTGGCGGTGGGGAAATTGCCGGCGTGGCGGGCGAGGTCGGCGAAGACCCGGTATCGGCCCTCTTTTCTCAGGGAATCAAGGGCTTCGGCGAAAAACCTCTCGTAGTCCATGGTCGCGCCCATCGCTTGCTTCGCGCTCCAAGGGTACCCCAACGCCGTTCTAACACAATCCAGGGACAACACAATTTGAAGTCGTGCCTTGACCCAGGTCAAAGGCCGTCGGCAAACGCGCGTGCCGACCCGAAACCCGCCGGCCTGCTCGGTGCCGGCGGGTCGCTGGTGTCGAAGCGCACCGGCGCCCGGGCGAGCTTCAGGACGTGCCTGGGGCCGGCCGCGGTGTCAGCGCGCGTAGCCGAGGTCGGCCCAGACCTTGTACTCGGCGCGGAAGGAGTTGAACGAGTCGAGCACCTTGCGGAACATCGGGTCCTTGGCGGCCTCTTCCTCGGCGACCTCGGCCCATGCGTTGCGGAACACGTCGAGGGTCTCGTCGGGCCAGCGATGGAACTCGACGCCCTTGGCCCTGAGCTCGGTCAGCGCCTTGGCCTGCGCCGCCTCGCTCATGCCCAGCCCGGCGCGGTAGTTGTCGCCGCAGACGATCTCGATGATCTCCTGCTGCTGGGGGCTGAGCGCGTCCCAGCGGGCGCGGTTGATCATCAGCTCGAAGATGCTCGACGGCTGGTGCCAGCCCGGGAAATAGTAGTGCTTGGCGATCTGCCAGAAGCCCTGGTTGAGGTCGATGACCGGCATCGAGTATTCGGTGGCATCGATCGTGCCGAGCTCGAGCGCCGGGAAGATGTCGCCGCCGGCCAGGAGCTGGGTGGAGACCCCGACCTTCTCCATCACCCGCGCACCGAGCCCGAAGAAGCGCATCTTGAGCCCCTTGAGGTCGTCGAGAGTCTCGATCGGCTTGCGGAACCACCCGGAGCCCTCGGGCGAGTGCATGCCGCAGTGCATCGCCTTGATGTTGTAGGGCTGGTAGATCTCGTTGTAGAGCTCGTCGCCGCCGCCGTAATAGAGCCAGGCGGCGTACTCCATGCCGTCGGGGCCGAACGGCACCGCGGTGAAGAACTGCAGCGCCGGCACCTTGCCGGCCCAATAGCCGGCGGTGGTCCAGCCGGCATCGATCGAGCCCGACGAGACCGCGTCGAAGATCTCGAGCGCCGGCACCAGCGCGCCCGGCTCGAAGAACTGGATCTTGAGCGTGCCGCCCGAGACCGCGTCGACCTTGTCGACGAAGCGCATGCCGAGATCGCCCTGGATCGGCCACTGGCTGCCGAACGCGCTTGCCATCTTCCAGCGCACGGCCTTGGCTGCCGGGACGGCGTCGGCCGCCGGCTCGGCGCCTTGCATGGCCGGCTCGCCGCCGCCGCCGCCGATCACGTACACGCCGACCCCGAGGCCCGCGACCAACCCAACCACCAGGCCGCCGATGATACCCCCTGCCTTCATGGTGCGTGCCCTCCTCCGATCCCGGCGCCGCGCAGCCGTTCGCGCAGCGTGCCTGCCCGACCTGGGCCGAAGGTACCCGGTTGAAGCCATTCGTCCAAGGGGCGACGGTGCCGGGACATCCCCGGCTTGCCTTCGCCGCGAACCATCCGTAGGAAAGGCGGCCGGGACGGAGCCGAACGGGGAACATCGCCATGCACGCATCTTGGTTCGAGGACTACGGCCCGGCCGCCGAGGTGCTCAAGGTCGGCGAGCGCGAGACGCCCGAGCCGGGCGCCGGCGAGGTGCGCGTTCACGTCAAGGCGTCGGGCGTCAACCCGTCGGACGTCAAGAAGCGCGCCGGCCAGCAGCCCGCCCTCGACGACGGCTGGGTGATCCCGCACAGCGACGGCGCCGGCGTGATCGACGCGGTCGGGCGCGGCGTGCCGTCGGCGCGCATCGGCGAGCGGGTGTGGGTGTATCAAGCGCAGTACCAGCGCCGCTTCGGCACCGCCGCCCAGTACGTGTGCCTGCCGTCGTCACGCGCGGTGCGGCTACCCGATCGCGCGAGCTTCGAGGTGGGCGCGTGCATGGGCATCCCGGCGATGACCGCCCATCGCTGCGTGCTCGCCGACGGCACGGTGGCCGGCCAGGCGGTGCTGGTCACCGGCGGCGCGGGGCGGGTCGGCCACTATGCGATCCAATGGGCGAAGTGGGCCGGGGCGCGGGTGGTGGCGACCGCCGGCAGCGAGGCCAGCGCCGGCCACGCGCTCGCCGCCGGCGCCGACGCGGTGGTCAACTACCGGACCGGCGACGTCGCCGCCGCGGTGCTCGAGGCCACCGATGGCGCGCGCATCGACCGGGTGATCGACGTCGAGTTCGGCGCCAACCTGGAGACGACCTTGAAGCTGATCACCACCGGCGGCGTGATCGCGACCTACGCCTCGCTGCGCGAGCCCGAGCCCAGGCTGCCGTTCTACCGGATGATGCGCGCCGATATCATGCTTCGCTGCGTGCTGGTCTATGCCATGCCCGAGCAGGCCAAGCGCCTGGCCGCCGCCGACATCACCCGCTTCCTCGACGAGGGCCGGCTCCTGCACCGGGTCGCCGAGACCTATGCGCTGGCCGACATCGCCAACGCCCACGAGGCGGTCGAGTCGGGCAAGGTCCAGGGCTGCGTCGTGGTCCAGCTGCCGTGACCGCGACCGCCCCACCCGTCACACCCGGTTGACCGGGTTCGGCGCCGGCGCGCCCGACAGGCAGGCGATCAGGTTCTCGGCCGCGACCCGGACCATGGCGTGGCGGGTCTCGACCGTGCCGCTGGCGATGTGCGGGGTGAGCACGACATTGTCGAGCTCGGCGAGGCCGGGGGTGATCTCGGGCTCGAATTCGTAGACGTCGAGCGCGGCGCCGGCGATGGCCCCCTGCTTGAGCGCGTCCAGCAGCGCCGCCTCGTGCACCACCGGCCCGCGCGAGACGTTGATCAGGAACGCGTCCTTGCGCATCGCCTTGAGGCGCTGGGCATTGATCAGGTGCCGGGTCTGGTCGCTGAGCGGGGTCAGCAGCAGCACGTAGCGCGCGGCCGCAAGCAGCCCCTCGAGCGGCAGCCAGGTCGCGCCAAGCTCGGCCTCGATCGCCTGATCGACCCGGTTGCGGTTGTGGTAGACGAGCTTCAGGCCAAAGCCGCGCGCGCGCCGGGCGACCGCCTGGCCGATGCGGCCCATGCCGATGATGCCCAAGGTCTCGCCGACCACGGTCGCGCCCCAGAACAGCGGGAACGAGCTGCCGCCGAACTTGCCGGCACGGGTGTAGCGGTCGGCCTCGACCAGCCGCCGGCCGAGGGCGAGCACCATCGCGATCGACATGTCGGCGACCGCGTCGGTGAGCACGCCGGGGGTGTTGGTGACCTGGATGCCGGCCGCGGTGGCGGCGGCGACGTCGATGTTGTCGACGCCGACGGCGACGGCGGCGACCACCTTGAGCGTGCCCGCGCTCGCCTTCAGCAGCTCGCCCGGCACCGGCGCGGTCAGCACCATCAGGCCCTGCTTGCCCTTGGCGTGACGGGCGAACTCGTCGGGCGGCAGCACGCCGGTCTTGAACACATCGACATGGTCGACCTCGAACCGACGCTCGAGGTCGGCGAGGATCGGCTCGGGCACCCAGCTGTGCACGAAGACGGCCGGCTTCATCATCCCCTCCCTTTGCTGATTTCTGCCGCCGGCGGCGCGATGCGCCACTTGGCGGCGAGGTCGGCGAACGCCTGCCAGGTCACCGGATCGAGCGGGATGCCGGTGCGTGCACGCTCGGCGGCGTGGGCGAGCTCGGGGTCGCCGGGCGCCATCACCCGCTGTCCCGGCCGCGCCGGCTGCGCGCGCAGGTCGTCGACCAGCGCCCGCGCCCGCTCGGCAAAGCCCGCGCCGGCACCGATCCGCGACGGGTCGATGACGATGAAGCAGTGGCCGATCGGCACCGGGATGGTCCCGGTGGCGACGAAGTTGGGCTGGCGAAAGCCGTGCGCCATGCCGGTCAGCCCGGCGCAGACGAGGTCGATCATCGCCGCGAGCCCCGCGCCC
>DASWHU010000204.1:0-2218 GCA_036398035.1 Alphaproteobacteria bacterium
CGACCTGCTGCGGCATGGCCGGCGCGTTCGGCTATCAGGCCGAGACCGCCGAGGTTTCGCTCAGCATCGGCGAGCTCGACCTGTTTCCCGCGCTGCGCCGCCCTGAGCGCGCCGGCGCCCTGGTCGTCGCCGGCGGCACCAGCTGCCGCCACCAGATCGCCGATGCCCTGGGTCGCCCGGCCGAGCACGCCGCGGTGGTTCTCGCCCGCGCGCTCGACCGCGGCCGACGCGCGCGATCCTGTTAGGTCAGAAGCGGCCCTCGACCCGCACCGGCGGCGGCGACGGGGTAGGGCGGATCGGCGGCAGCATGGTCGGCACGTTCGGCCGGATGTCTTGAATCACCCCGGTCGGCAGGCGCCGCTCGAGTTCCTCGCGCGCCAGGCCGCCGATGTCGCCCTCGAAGATGCGCCGGATGCGCTCGCGGCGTTCGTCCAGGCGCGCGGCCATCTCCGCTATCTGCTCGGCCTTGCCCTGGGCGCGGTTGACGGTCTCGATCAGGCTCGACCGGCTGGCGACCTTGCCGCCGTAGTAGGTGCCGGCGAGGCCGCCGATATTGCGCCCGACCTTGCGCCCGCGGCGGCCGCCGACCATGCCGCCGACGAACCCGCCGACCTCGCGGCCGACCTTCTGGCCGACCTCGCCCGGCACCTGGGCGACCTGCGCGGCCGCCCGCCCAATCTCGCCGGCGCCCTTGACCGTGCCTTTCGCCACCTCGCCGACGACGCGGCCCACGCCGCGCACGACGTTCCTGACGCCGCGGAAGACTTGCTTCAGGAACACCTCCCGGCGCAGGTCGCCGAACTCGCCCGGATGGTAGTCGAGCGTGAGCGGGCCAGGACCGGCCGAGGCCGTCGCGCGCGGCGGCGCGATGGCGGCGATGTCGGCGTGGACCGGCGGCGCGTTGGGTATGGCCGCGACCAGCAGCGCGAGCCCGATCGCGGCGCCGGCCGCGCAGCGCGCGCCGCTACAGCTCGTCCAGGATCGCTTGGCGCTTGGCACGATATTCCTCTTCGGTGATCAGGCCCTGATCGTGGAGGCGCTCGAGGGTCTCCAGGCGGCGGACGAGCTCGGCCGTGTCATCGGGCGCCGCCGGTTCGGCGGCCGGCGCGGCCGGCGCCGCCGGCGCCGGGGCAGGTGCGGTCGGCTCGGTCGCCGCGGCGGGCACGACTTCGGGCAGGCGCGGCGGGCCGAACGGCGCGATCCGGAGCGGGACGCTGTGGGCGTAGAACAGGCGGCTGTCGAGGAAGCCCAGCACCAGCTGCTCGGCGACGACCAGGTCCACTCCGGCGAGACCCGGCTCGTCGTACTCGATGTAGCCGTACTCCTCGAACCCCGCCGCGTTGGCGGCGTCGAGGAACGCCATGCCGCTTTCGAACATGTACGGGCGATCGGGCGCGTAGGCGACCAGCCCGCTCGGCCGCTCGATGTCCCGGGTCTCGCGCAGCTCGGCGTTGACGAAGGTGAACGCCTTGCCCGCGCGCCAATACTCCCACTCCTCGACGCGCACCAGCCGCGCCGGGTCGCCGGCCTGGGCGCTGACCGCGACCGTGAACGAATCCGGCGCGCCCATGCGCGACAGTATGTCGGCCTGGGCGAGCAGCGGCTTGTTGTGCAGCACCTCCAGCGCCCACCACGCGGCGATCCCCGCCTCGCTGTCCTCCGCCGCCGACACGCGGGCGCGGCGGTAGGCGCGCTCGGCGAGCGAGAACTTGCCGAGCAGCTCGTGCGCCAGGCCCTGGTTGTGGTGGAAGGCGGGATCCTTCGGCGCCAGCCGCACCGCCTCGGTGAAGTCGGCGAGCGCCGCCTGGCGGTCGCCGAGCTCGAGCCGGAACAGGCCGCGCTGGTTGAGCGCCTCGACATTGCCCGGATCGGCCGCGAGCGCGGCGTCGAGCTCGGTGACCAGGTCTGGGGCGGCGCCGCCCGCGGCCTCGGCCTCGGTGGCCACGGCCTCGGCCAGCTCCTGCGCCTCGGCCTCCATCACCAGCGCCACCGTTTCGGGGCTGGGCGGCCACGCGGCGGCGGCCGGCGCCGCGCCAAGCGCCAGCAGCGCGGCCAGCCGGCCGATCGATGGGCGGGCGAACAAGCGCATCGCGACCAGACTACGGCCCGGCGGCGGCGCTGGCAAACGCATGCCGCCGCTTCACGATGCGGGCAGGCGCTGCAGGAAGCCGCCCATCACCTGCTCCATGCTGGTCTGGTTGAGGCCGAGCTTGGCGAG
>DASWHU010000205.1:0-5913 GCA_036398035.1 Alphaproteobacteria bacterium
GCCCGTAAAGGTCTTGGTGCAGGCAGTTGTAGTCGCCCGGCCCGTACCGCAGCAGCAACGGCGTCGGCCTGGTCTGGCCGTCCCGGTGGCAGCGCTCGAGATACGCGCCGTGCGCGCCCGGGTAGCGGAGGTCGCTTCCCATGGCGGCGCTCCAGCGGTTGGCGATGCCGGCGAGCGGCGGATAGAGCGCGGCGCGCAGGGCCGCGACCGGATCGGGCAGGGGATAGGCGAAGTACTTGTACTCGCCCCGCCCGAAGCCGTGCCGCGCCATGACCACCTGGCTGCGGAACAGCTCGTCGGCGGCATAGCTGTCGGCGAGCCCGCGGCAGTCGCCGCCGCTCAGCAGGCCGTCGATCACGGCGCAGCCGTGGCCATCGAGCTCCGCCCCGAGCCGCGCCCAGTCGAGCGCGGCGATGCGCGCCGCGCTTACCGGCCGCGGGACGGTCAGGTTTGAGGACGGCATGGTTGCCTCATGGTCTCCCCGGCAGGCGTTCCGGTCCTTGATCGCACGACAACCGTCGCTGCGCTATCCGAATACCGCGCGCAAACTCGCGCGACTTTCGGCGCCCGATCTAGAAGCGGGCGAGGCCGGGCGGGAAGGGGATCACCGGCACGGTCGCGCCGGCGGCGGCGGGCGGCGCGTTGGGCGGGCGCACCACCAGGCCGTCGGCCTGCGCCAGCACCGACAGCATCGAGCTGTCCTGGACCGGGAACGGGGTTACCTCCAAGACGCCATCCGCGGCGCGTGCGAATCTTGCGCGCAGGTAGTCCTGGCGGCGGTCGTTGGCGGCGAGCGGGCTCGCGAGCCGCGCCGTGGTCTCGGCGACCGCGCCGGCACCGTCGATGCCGAGCATCACGGCAAGGGCGGGGCGCAGGAACACCAGCGCGCAGACCAGCGCCGACACCGGGTTGCCGGGCAGGCCGAGCACCGGCGTGCCGGCAAGGCTGCCGAACAACAGCGGCTTGCCCGGGCGCATCGCGATGCGCCAGAACTCGACCTCGAGGCCGCGCTCGCCGAGCACCCGGCGCACCAGGTCGCGGTCGCCGACCGAGACGCCGCCGGTGGTGACCAGCAGGTCGTGGCCGCGCGCGCCCGCGGCCAGCGCCGCCAGCGCCTCCGCGTCGTCGGGGGCGATGCCGAGCATCACCGCCTCGCCGCCCGAGGCCTCGATCACCGCCGCCAGCGCCAGCGAGTTGGAGCTGACGATCTGGTTGGGGCCGATGTCCTCGCCGGGCATCACCACCTCGTCGCCGGTGGCCAGCACGGCGACGCGCGGCTTGCGCCGGACCGTGAGCCAGGGCCGGTTCATCGCCGCCGCGAGCGCGAGGTCGCGGGCGCCGAGCACCTCTCCGGCGGCGACGCCGATGTCGCCGGCGCGGAAGTCGAGCCCGGCGCGACGGACGTGGCGTCCGGCCTCGGCGCGCTCCTTGACCGTGACCCGCCGGCCGTCGGCCTCGGTGTCCTCCTGGATGACGATCGCGTCGGCGCCGTCGGGCACCGGCGCGCCGGTGAAGATGCGCACCGCCTGGCCGGCCCCGACGGTGCCGGCGAAGCTGCCGCCGGCCGGCGCCTCGCCGACCACCTCCAGGGTGGCCGGCACGCGCGCGGTGTCGGCGCTGCGCACGGCGTAGCCGTCCATCGCCGACATGTCGGCCGGCGGCTGGGTGCGGCGCGCGACGACCGGCTCGGCCAGGACGCGCCCGAGCGCCTGCGCCAGCGCCACCTGCTCTCCGGGCAACGGGGAGAACGCGGCGAGGATCGACTCGAGCGCCTGCTCGACCGAGATCATGGGCGCACCGTCAAGGCGCGTCGAAGGTGCCCGACTTGCCGCCGGACTTGTGGACCAGGCGCAGGTCGGTGATGCGCATGCCGCGGTCGACCGCCTTGCACATGTCGTAGACCGTGAGCGCGGCAACCGCCGCGGCGGTGAGCGCCTCCATCTCCACCCCGGTGCGCCCGACCAGGCGGCAGGTGGCGGTAATGTCGACCGCATCGCGCGCCTCGTCGCAGGCGAGGTCGACCGCGACCGAGGTCAGCGCCAGCGGATGGCACAGCGGGACCAGCTCGGCGGTGCGCTTGGCGGCCATGATGCCGGCGAGACGGGCGACGGCGAGCACGTCGCCTTTGCTGTGGCCGCCGCTCAGGACCAGCTTGAGCGTCGCCGGCTGCATCAGCACGCTGGCGCGCGCCACCGCCACGCGCTCAGTCTCGTCCTTGGCGCCGATATCGACCATCGCGGCCTTGCCCTCGGCATCGAAGTGGCTGAAGTCGGCCACGGTGCCAATCAGCCGGCGGCGCGGCGCGCCGGCGGCGGCGCCAGCAGCGCGCGCGTCGCGGCGGCGACGTCGGCTTGGCGCATCAGCGACTCGCCGACCAGGAACCGGTCGACGCCGTGGCCGCGCATGCGCGCGATGTCGCCCGCATCCGCAATGCCGCTCTCGCACACCACGGCGCGGCCGGCGGGAACCAGCGGCGCCAGCCGCTCGGTGGTCGCTAAGTCGACCGCCAGCGTCTTGAGGTCGCGGTTGTTGATGCCGATCAGGCCGGCGCCGAGCCTGAGCGCGCGTTCGAGCTCGGCGGCGTCGTGGACCTCGGCGAGGGCGTCCATGCCGGTCGCGGTCGCGGCGTCGGCAAGCTCCGTCGCCACCGCGTCGCTTACCGCGGCCATGATCACCAGGATGCAGTCGGCGCCGAGCAGGCGGGACTCGAGCACCTGGTAGACGTCGAGCATGAAGTCCTTGCGGAGTGTCGGCAGGCCGACCGCGCCGCGCGCCTTGACCAGGTGGTCGTCGGCGCCCTGGAAATAGGGGCCGTCAGTCAGCACCGACAGGCAGGCCGCGCCGCCGTCCTGATAGGCGCGGGCGAGCGCCGGCGGGTCGAAGTCGGCGCAAATCACGCCCTTGCTCGGCGACGCCTTCTTGATCTCGGCGATCAAGGCGGCGCCGCCGGCGGCGACGGTGCGGTCGAGGGCGGCGGCGAACGGGCGCGGGGGCGGTGCCTCCGCGAGCCCCGCCACCAGCGCCGCGAACGGCCGCGCCGCCTTGCGCCGGCCGATCTCCGCGCGCTTGGCGGCGCAGATCCTCGCCAGGGCGTCGCTCATTCGCCGACCCCGGCGTGGGCGCGGCTGGTGATCTCGACCAGGCGCCCGAGCACGTCCCGCGCCGCGCCGCCGTCGATCGCCGCCGCCGCCATCCGGGCGCCGGCGCGCAGGTCCTTGGCCTTGTCCGCGACCACCAGCGCGGCGGCGGCGTTGAGCACGGCAATGTCGCGATAGGCGCCGGGCGCGCCGTCAAGCACGGCACCCAGCGCGGCGGCGTTGTGCGCGGCGTCGCCGCCTTTCAGGTCCGCGGCTTTGGCGCGGCCGAGCCCGGCATCCTCGGGCGTCACCTCGAACCGCGACACCGTGCCATGGGCGAGCTCGGCGACCGCGGACGGGCCGGTCGTGGTCAGCTCGTCCATGCCGTCCGAGCCGTGGACCACCCAGACGCGCTCGGAGCCGAGCTTGCCCAGCACCTCGGCCATCGGCACCAGCCACTTGGCGTCGAACACGCCGATCAGCTGGCGCTTGGCGCCGGCCGGGTTCGACAGCGGCCCCAGGATGTTGAAGATGGTGCGGGTGCCGAGCTCGACCCGGGTGCCGGCGACGTGGCGCATGGCGCCGTGATGGCGCGGCGCCATCAGGAAGCCGATGCCGACCTCGGCGACCGCCGCCTCGACCACCGCCATGTCGGCGTCGATGTCGACGCCGAGGGCCGCGAGCACGTCGGCGGAGCCCGAGCGCGAGGACATCGCCCGATTGCCGTGCTTGGCCACCGGCACGCCGCAGGCGGCGACGATCAGTGCCGCGGCGGTCGAGACGTTGTAAGTGCCGCGCGCGTCGCCGCCGGTGCCGCAGGTGTCGATGGTCCCCGGCGGCGCCTTGATGCGCACCGCCTTCTCGCGCATCGCCCGCACCGCGCCGGTGATCTCGTCGACCGTCTCGCCGCGCACCCGCAGCCCCATCAGGAAGGCGCCGGTCTGCGACGGCGTCGCGTCGCCCGACATCATGATCGCGAACGCGGCGTAGGCCTCGTCCTCAGACAGCGGCGCGCCGGCAGCCAGCTTGGCGAGCAGGGGCTTGAGGTCGTCCATCGCGCCCTCACGCCGCCGCGCGACGGCCGGCGACGGCGAGGAAATTGGCGAGCAGATCGTGGCCGTGCTCGGAGGCGATGCTCTCGGGATGGAACTGGACTCCGTAGACCGCGAGCTCGCGGTGGCGGAGCGCCATGATCACCCCGTCGTCGGTTTCCGCGGTGACCTCGAGCGCATCGGGCAAGCTCGAGCGCTCGACGATCAGCGAATGGTAGCGGGTCGCCGTGAACGGCGAGGGGATGCCGGCGAACAGGCCGTCGCCGCGGTGGCGGATCGCGCTCAGCTTGCCGTGCATCATCTGCGGCGCGCGCACGATGCGGCCGCCGAACGCCTGGCCGATCGCCTGGTGGCCGAGGCACACGCCCAAAATCGGCACCCGTCCCGCCGCCTTGGCGACCAGGTCGAGGCAGATGCCGGCACGGTCGGGATCGCACGGCCCCGGCGACAGCACGATCGCGTCGGGGCGCATGGCCAGCACCGCCTCGGGCGTGACCGCGTCGTTACGATGCACGATCGTATCGGCGCCCAGCTCGCCCAGGAAGTGGACCAGGTTGTAGGTAAAGCTGTCGTAGTTGTCGATCAGGACCAGCATCGTCGCACGCTTCGCCGCGGCGCCCATCAGGCCCTGCCAGCAGGGCGTCGGATCGGCCAACAAACCAGCCCGTCCAGGCCTCGTCAAGAGCGCCGCCCGAGCGGCGATTGAGCAAGGCTGTCTAAAGTCTCGACACGACCTTTGGGATCGTATATGAGCGGCGCCTGCATCAAGCCGGGCGGCGATCTGGCCGGGAGCTTTGCCAATGGACGTGTGGGGCCATCATCTGATGCTCGATGCCGCCGGCTGCAACCAGCGCCTGGGCGACGGCGAGGCGATCAAGGCGTTCGCGCGCGAGCTGGTCGGGGCGATCGGCATGGTCGCCTACGGCGAGCCGATCGTGGCCCATTTCGGCCACGGCGATCCTGACACCTGCGGCTACACGCTGGTCCAGCTGATCGAGACCTCGAACATCACCGCCCATTTCTGCGACAACACCGGCGAGATCTATCTCGACGTGTTCTCGTGCCGTGACTTCGACCAGGCGACCGTGGTCGAGGTGTTCCGGCGCCACTTCGCGCCGCGGCACATCAACGTCAACAAGATCGGCCGCGCCGCCCCGTCATTGGCGGCGGAACGGCCGCTGGCGAGGCGCATCATCGCGTGACGCGCGCCGCCGCGCTCGCGGCGGCCACTTGCCGTGCGCTAACATCGCCGCGTGACCTCGCGGATTCGAGCCTTCGGCAGCGGACCTTGGCCAGGGGCGGGCGCGCCGCACCGTTCGGCGGGTGAGCGCGCGCCGTAGGCGCGGGGCGATGCGCGGCGTCCGGGCGCGCGCGCGTCTGGTCCGGAGGCAGGCGCGTCGGGCGACTCGCCTGGTGGCGGCAGGGGCGGCGCTGCTCGCTCTCGGCATCGCCATCGGCTGGATTGCCGGCGTCATCACCACCGCGCCCGAACCGACGCCGCTGCCCGCGCCTCCGCCGGTCGCGGCGGCGCGGCCTTTAGCGCCGGCCGAGCCCCAATATGACGCCCCGTTGCCGGCGGCGCCGCGCGCCGCGCCGGGCGTCGGCGAGCTCGAGACCGCGCGCCTCGCGCTGCCGCCGGTGCCGGCGCCGCCGGCCGCGCGCGGCCGGATCGCGCTGGTCATCGACGATCTCGGTCTGCTCGACCAGACCACCCGTGAGGCGATCGCTCTCGACCGGGCGGTGACTCTCGCCTTCCTGCCCTACGGGCCGGACACCGCGGCCTA
>DASWHU010000206.1:0-9192 GCA_036398035.1 Alphaproteobacteria bacterium
CAGGATCGCGCTGCCGGCCGCGATCAGGGCGAGCAGCGACAGGATCAAGGTGCGCTTGGCGCCGAGCCAGTCGTCGACCCAGGCGAGCGCGAACGCGCCGAGCGCGGCGGTGACGTTGAGGGCGATGCCGAACTCGAGCACCTCGACCATCGACATGGCGAAGCTGCCGGCCGCGTACAGCCCGCCGAACGCGAACAAGGTGTTGAGGCCGTCGATGTAGAGCATGCGCGCGATCAGGAAGCGGACGATGTTGCCGTAGCTCCGCGCCGCCCGCAGCGTCGCCCACAGGGTGGCGGCGCCGACCGCGACCGACCGCCCGAGCGACAGCCGCGCGCCGGCGAGGTCGGGGGTGAACGCGAACAGCGGCCAGCCGAAGGCGGCGAACCACAGCGCCACCAGCAGCGCCACCGCGCGCACCGGCTCGGCCCTCTCGGCATCGAGCCCGAACGGCGGCGGCTCGGCCTGGACGAAGCCGATCAGCGCGACGGCGAGGCAGGCAAGCCCGCCGGCATAGCCGAGCGCCCACGCCCAGCCCGACAGCCGCCCGATCCGCCCCGGCCCCGCGAGCCCCGGCAGCATGGCGTTGTAGAACACCATGCTGAGCTCGAACGCAAAGTTGCCGAGAGCCACCAGCGCCAGCACCAGCCACACCGAGGACGGCTCCGGCGTCGCGTACCACAGCCCGGCGCAGGTCGCGGCCATCAGGCCCGAGCAGGCGCCGAGCCACGGCTTGCGGCGCGCGCCGGCGTCGGCCGCGGCGCCGAGGACCGGCGCGATCAGCGCCACCGCCAGCGCGCTCACCGCGATCGCCTGGCCCCACAGCGCGGTCGCGCGCACCGCCTCGCCGACCACCGCGCGCTGGAAGTAGACCGCGAACACGAAGGTGATGACGACCGTCGGATAGGGCGAGTTGGCCCAGTCGAACAGGCACCAGCTCGCCACCGCGAATCGCGAGCGTGGCTCAGGCACCTCGGCGGCGCGCGCGTCCGTCGGCGTAGGCTGGGACATCGGCGGAGCCGCCCTCGGGCGATCAGGCCTCGACCGCGGCCGAGGCTACGCGAAGCGCAACACACCGTCCACGGCGCTCGCCGGCCCACGCACCAGCGCTCGCAAATAACTTCCGTGCCCGGCCTGCAAACTGACGTATAACGCGCACCTCATGGACGCGACCAACGCAAAGACGGAGCAGGCGATGGCTGTTGTCAAGGTGTCACCCAAGTTCCAGGTGGTGATCCCCCGCGAAATTCGCGAGGCGTTGGGGATCGAACCTGGCCAGCAGGTCCAGGCGCTGCAATATCTCGACCGCATCGAGTACATCCCGCTCAAGCGGGCGAAAGCCATGCGCGGCTTTTTGCGAGGAATCGACACCAACTCGCTGCGCGACGAGGATCGTGCATGAACACGAACGAGACGTCATCGCGAGCCGCCGGAGGCGGCGTGGCGATCCAGACATAGACCGCAAGACCGAGCCGGCTGGATTGCTTCGCCCGCTTTTCGGGCTCGCAATGACAACTTTTCAACTCCTGGCACGGCTCACGCCTTGATCAGGTCGCGGGTCTGGCGGTTGGCGACCGCGAGCATGGCGAGGTCGAAGCCCGCCTGCGCGCGCAGGTCGGCGAACAGCTGGGCGTTGCGGGCCATGATCGCCTGGTTGTCGCCGGCCCAGCGCTCGACCGCGTCGGCGCCCGCGCCGGCGCTTTCGACCACCCGGATGGTGAGCGCCATCTGCTGGCCGTAGAGGTCGTCGATGATCGCGTCCACCGCCTGGCGCCACCAGTGATTGTCGGCGGCGATCCGCCGCGCCTGGGCGCGTAGCCAGTCGAGGCCGAGCCGGCTGCCGAGATGGTAGTAGACCGCCGCGCACTCGGGCACCGCGAGCCGGCAGCGCATCGCCGCCTCGATGATGTTGCAGCTCGAATACAAGGGATCGACGCCGCCGATCACGCGCGCCAGGCTTTCGGGCACGCCCTGGCGCGCGAGCTCCTCGACCCGGGCGCGCACCGCCTGGCGGCGGTCCTCGGGCAGCGCGTCCTCAAGCCCGGCGGTGAGCGCGGCGAGGCCGCCCGAGAACTGCTCGATGATCGGCCCGCAGTCGAGCGGCTGCGGGCGGTTGCGCAGGAACCACAGGCTCGAATGCTCCATCAGCCCGCGCAAGGCGAGGATCATCTCGGTCTGCAACGCCGCCGGCAGCTTGTTGTCGAGCGACTCGATCTCCGCCCACAGCGCGCGCAAGGAGAACGCATCGCGGGTGATCACGTAGGCGCGGGCGACGTCGCTGGCGTCGCGCCCGGTCTCCTCCTGCGCCATCAGCGCGAACACGACGCTGGCGCGGTTGACGATGCTGTTGGCGAGCCGGGTGGCAATGATCTCGCGCCGCAGGCGATGGCGGCGGATGAACTTGCGGTACTTCTTGATCAGCGGCTCGGGGAAGTAGAGGTCGAGCTCGCTCGCCAGATACGGGTCGTCCGGCAGGTCCGACTGCAGCAGCTCGCCGAACAGCGCGATCTTGGCGTAGGCGTACAGCACTGAGATCTCGGGCCGGGTCAGGCCGCGCCCCTGATTGCGCAGCTCGTCGAGCTGCTCGTCGCCGGGCAGGAACTCGACCGCGCGGTCGAGGCGCCCGGCGCGCTCGAGCGTCTGCATCATGCGCTGCTGCAAGTCCAGGCGCGCCGGCCCGAGCGATTCGATCACGCTGATGCCGAGCGTCTGCAAGTAGTTGTCGTTGAGGCATTGGGCGGCGACTTCGTCGGTCATCTGCACCAGCAGCTTGTCGCGCTGCTTGCGCGTCAGCTCGCCCTCGCCCTCGACGTCGCCGAGCAGGACCTTGATGTTGACCTCGTGGTCGGAGCAGTCGACGCCGGCCGAGTTGTCGATGGCGTCGGTGTTGAGGCGCACGCCCGCGCGCGCGGCCTCGATGCGCGCGCGCTGGGTGAAGCCGAGATTGCCGCCCTCGCCGACCACCCGGCAGCGCAGCTGGGTGGCGTCGACGCGCACCGCGTCGTTGGCGCGGTCGCCGGCGTCGGCGTGCGACTCCTCGCGCGCCTTGACGTAGGTGCCGATGCCGCCGTTCCACAACAGCTCGACCGGCGCGCTCAAGATCGCCGCGATCAGCTCGTTGGGGGTCATGCGCTCGCGCTCGATGCCGAGTGCCGCCCGCGCCGCGGGGCTCAAGCTGACCGACTTCGCCTTGCGCTCGAACACCGCGCCGCCGGGCGAGATCAGCTTGGCGTCGTAGTCGCCCCAGCTCGTGCGCGGGGTCTCGAACAGGCGCTTGCGCTCGGCGTAGCTCACCTCGGGGTCGGGGTCCGGGTCGACGAACACATGCAGGTGGTTGAACGCCGCGACCAGCCTGATCTGGCGCGACTGCAGCATGCCGTTGCCGAACACGTCGCCCGACATGTCGCCGATGCCGGCGACGGTGAACGGCTGGTTCTGGATGTCGCGGCCGAGCTCGCGGAAGTGCCGCTTGACCGATTCCCAGGCGCCGCGCGCGGTGATCCCGATCTTCTTGTGGTCGTAGCCGGCCGAGCCGCCGCTGGCGAAGGCGTCGCCCAGCCAGAAGCCGTAGTCGGCGGAAACCTGGTTGGCGATGTCCGAGAAGCTCGCCGTGCCCTTGTCGGCGGCGACCACCAGATAGGGGTCGTCGCCGTCGTAGCGGACCACGTCGGCGGGCGGCACCAGCTTGCCGGCGACCAGGTTGTCGGTGACGTCGAGCAGGCCGCGCACCAGGGTCTGGTAGCAGGCGATGCCCTCGGCGAGCAGCGCCTCGCGGTCGCCGCGCGGCGGCCGCCTGACCACGAACCCGCCCTTGGCGCCGACCGGCACGATGACCGCGTTCTTGACCATCTGCGCCTTCATCAGGCCGAGCACCTCGGTGCGGAAGTCCTCGGGCCGGTCCGACCAGCGCAGGCCGCCGCGGGCGACCTTGCCGCCGCGCAGATGGCAGCCCTCCATGCGCGCGCCGTAGACGAAGATCTCGACCCAGGGCCGGGGCCGGGGCAGGTCGTCGAGGCGCGCGGAGTCGAGCTTGAACGACAGGTAGGGGTGCGGATCGCCGCCGGCCTCGCGCTGGTAGTAGTTGGTCCGAAGCGTCGCCTGCACGGCATTGAGGAAGCGGCGGATGATGCGGTCCTCGTCGAGGCTGTCGACCTCGTCGAGCGCGGCGGTGATGTCGGCGACGATCCTGTCCTCGTCGTGCGCGCGCCCGAGGCCGGGGTCGAAGCGCTCCTCGAACAGGGCGACCAGCAGCCTGGCGAAGCGCGGCTTCTGGGCCAGCGTGCGCTGCATGTAGGCCTGGCTGAACGGGATCCTGGCCTGGCGCAGGAACTTGCTGTAGGCGCGCAGCACCATCACCTGGCGCCAGCCGAGCCCGGCGCGGGTGATCAGCTGGTTGAAGCCGTCGTTCTCGACCTCGCCCCGCCAGATGCGCGCGAACGCGTCGTGGAACCGCTCCTTGGTCTCGGCGACGTCGATCGTCCGGTGGGCCCGGTCGACGACGCCGAAGTCGTGGATCCAGGCCTCGGGCGCGCCGTCGCCGAGCTGCAGCCGGTAGGGGAACTCGTCGATCACGCGCAGGCCCATGTTCTCGAGCATCGGCAGCACGTCCGACAGCGCCAGCGGCCCGCCGCGGTGGTAGATCTTGAACCGGACCCCTTCGTCGACCGCCTCGGGCGGGCGATACAGGTTGAGCGCCAGGCCGTCGCCGGCGAGCGCTTCCTCGATCCGCTCGATGTCGAGCACCGCGGCGCGGGCGGCGAAGCGGTCGCGATAGCCGGACGGGAAGGCGCCGGCATAGCGCCGCTCGATCAGCGCCGCGCGCCGCTCGTCGTGGGCCGCGAACAGCGCGTCGTGGAGGTTGTCCTCCCAGCCGTGCAGGATCGCCACCAGGCGCGCCTCGACCGCCTCGGCCGAGATGTCCGGGATCTTGCCCGGCGTGGTCTTGATGATCACGTGCAGGCGCGCCAGCGCGTCGTCGCCGAGCTGGGTGTAGAACGCCTGGCAGCTGCCGTCGTACGCCTGCTCGAGGACCTGGGTGATGCGCCGGCGCAGGCGCGAGTCGAAGCGGTCGCGGGGCACGAACACCAGGCACGACACCGACCAGCCGAAGCTGTCGCGGCGGCTGAACAGGCGCAGCCTGGGGCGCTCCTCCAGGCGCAGGATGCCCATGCTGGTCTCGAGCAGCTCGTCGTCGGTGATCTGGAACAGCTCGTCGCGCGGGAAGGTCTCGAGCACGTTCTGCAACGCCTTGCCGTCGTGGCTGTGGGCCAGGAACCCGGCGCGCGCGATGGCGATCGCGATCTTCTGGCGTAGCAGCGGAATCGCGATCGGCGACTGGTGATAGGCGGCGGCGGTAAACAGGCCGAGGAAGCGGTGCACGCCGGCGACCGAGCCGTCCTCGGCGTAGCGCTTGACCTCGATCGAATCCATGTGGGTCGGACGGTGGATGCTGGACCGGCGCGCGCTCTTGGTGATCAGCATCAGCGCGGCGTCGGTCAGCCGCGCCATCACCTCCGGCGTCACCGGCCGCCCGCGCGCGGGCGCGCCGCCCTTGGCGTCGTAGTCCGGGCTGCGGAAGATGCCGAGCGCGCTGTCGGCGACCGCCTTCAGCCGTCCCTGGTGCCTGGCGCCGACCAGGTCGTAGGCGCGGTAGCCGAGGAAGGTGAAGTTGTTGTCGGCCAGCCAGCGCAGGAAGGCGACCGTCTCGTCGAGGTCGGTGCGCGGCGGCGGCGCGCTCGCCTGCAGCGCATCCACCGCCCGGTCGAGGGCGGCCAGTATCGCCCGCCAGTCCTCGACTGCGAGCCGCGCGTCGCGCAGGATTGCGCGCAGGCGCGCGAGCAGCGCGCCGGTGCCCTCGGGCTCCGCCTGGCGGCCGACCTCGAACCGGATCACCGATTCGGCGCGCGCGTCGTCCGGCGCCTGGCCGCGGGCGAACAGCTCGACCAGGTTGCCCCGGTCGTCGCGGCGCACATGGAAGATCGGGTGCAGCACCAGGTGGACCGGGATCTCGCGCAGGTGCAGCTCGGCGGACAGCGAATCGACCAGGAACGGGCGATCGTCGGTGACCACGTCGATGACGGTGTGCGACGACGACCAGCCGTCGGCATCGAGATCGGGGGTGTAGACCCGGATGCGGTCGCTGCCGGGCTTGTGCTCGCGCATGAAGTTGAGGAGCGCGAGGGCGGAGAAGTAGAGGTCCTCGGCGCTGCGCCCGGCAAGGTCGTCGGGCGCCGCCCGGCGGTAGTACTGGCGCAGGAACAGCTCGATCTCTCGCGCCCGGGCGCCCTCGCTGCGGGCGCGCGCAAGCTCGATCACCTGCTCAACCCGCTCCAGGTCCGCGGCGCGTCTCTCCGAGGCCATGGCCGACCCTCTGCTGGCTCGCCCCGCCCCTGCGGCGCTGCGCGCCGCCGGGGCCGCCGGGGGTTTCGTTGCCTGATCGAATACTGTTCGAATTAGGGCCGCGCGAGCGTACTGCAATCGCCGGCCGCGGGCCATGCGCAGCCGCGGCCGCGGCGCCGGCGGCTTTGCGGCACGACGCGCAAGGGGCTATCGTGCGCGCTCGACCCGTTGCCGCTGGGAGGCCCGCAATGTCGCGCAATCCGTCTCTGGCCGCCGTCCTCGCGCTCGTCGTCGCCGCCGCAAGCGCGGCGGCGGCGGCGCCGACGCCCCTGGTCGATGCCGCCTGGCTCGCCCGGCATGGCTGCGATGCCGGCGTGGTGGTGCTCGACATCCGCGACAATGCGCGCGCCTTCGAGCGCGCCCGGGTGCCGTGTGCGGTGCACGCGCCCTATGCGGGCCTCGGCTGGCGCGAGGAGCGCGACGGCGTGCCCGGCATGCTGCCCGCGCCCGCGGCGCTGGCGGCGATGATCGGCGGCCTCGGCGTCGGCGATGCGGACCATGTGGTGGTAGTGGGCGAGGGCGGCGGCGCGCTCGACATGACCGCGGCCACCCGGGTCTACTGGACGTTCAAGGTGCTCGGCCACGACGCGGTCTCGCTGCTCGATGGCGGCTTCGCCGCCTACCGCGCGGCGCGCGATCTGGCGCTCGACAAGGGCGAGACGCCGGCGCCGGCGGCGAAGGCCTTCAGCGCCCGCCTGCAGCCCGAGCTGGTGGCGAGCGCCGCCGACATCGCGGCCGGCGGCGTGGCGCTGGTGGATGCCCGCGAATCCGACTACTTCGTGGGCGTCAACCGCTCCGCCAGTGCCGGGCGCGCGGGCACCATTCCGGGCGCCGACAATGTGCCGATCTCGTGGCTGACCACCCCGGACGGCCGGTTCCAGGACCGCGGGCTGCTCGCGGCCATTGCGGCCGCCACCGCGCTCACGTCAGACCGGCCGCTGATCGCCTTCTGCAATACCGGCCAGATGGCCTCGCTCGACTGGTTCGTCAGCCACGAGCTGTTGGGCAACGACGCCGCGCGCCTCTATGACGGCTCGATGGCGGAGTGGAGCCGCGACGCCGCCCGCCCGGTCGAGCGCCGGATCGGCGGCGACTGACCCCGACCCGGCCCCCGTCCGGGCGTCAATCGGTCCTGGGCGGGGGCGCCCATCGGCCTAACATAATCTAAACAATTTGCGAGCTTGCGGCGTCGCCGCCGGCGCCCGCCGCGGCCGACCCGACGGATTGGGAGATCGGATTATGCTTGGCGACATTTTAACTGCCAAGGGCCTGGTTTCGCGCGCCGACGTGGAGCGCGCGTTCGAGCGTCAGAAGCAGGCCGGCGGCCGGCTGGGCGACAACCTGGTCGCGCTTGGCCTGGTGACCAAGGCCCAGATCGACTCGGTGCTCAACGAGGCGCCGCCCTCGCCGCGCTCGCTGGCCGATACCGGCATTTCCGCCGCCGACCTGTTTCGGTTGATGATCAAGACCATCTACGCCGAGAACCACGAGTCGCCCTCGACGGTCAGCGAGTCGCTGAAGCTGCCCTACCCGGTGATCAGCCAGCTGCTGAAGGAGGCCGCCGCGCGCAAGCTGGTCGAGCCGCTGAGCAGCGCCGGCGGCAACGGCGGCGCGGCGACCGAGATCCGCTTCGCGCTGACCGGCGCCGGGCGCTCGTTCGCCATCGATGCGCTCGAGCAGAGCCAGTACACCGGCACCGCGCCGGTTTCGCTCGCGGCCTTCGCCGAGCGCGTCCAGCTGCAGAAGGTGACCAACGAGCGCATCGACCGCGACACCATCGAGGACCACTTCGCCGACCTGGTCGTCGAGCAGGAGTTCATCCGCCAGATCGGCCCGGCGATCAACTCGGGGCGCACGGTGCTGCTCTACGGCCCGCCCGGCAACGGCAAGACCTCGGTCGCCGAGCGCGTCGCCAAGATGTTCAGCGACGTCGTCTACATCCCCTACGCGGTCGAGATCGAAGGCCAGATCATGAAGGTGTTCGACGGCAGCGTGCACCATCCGGTCGAGCGCGAGACCAACGGCCAGGGGCCCACCCTCAGGCGCGAGCCGATCGACCGGCGCTGGGTGCCGTGCGAGCGCCCGATCGTGGTCACCGGCGGCGAGCTGACCCTCGACATGCTCGACCTCCAGTACAACCAGTCGGCCAGGTTCTACGAGGCGCCGATGCACGTGAAGGCGCTCAACGGCACCTTCATCATCGACGACTTCGGCCGCCAGCTGGTGGCGCCCGAGGACCTCTTGAACCGCTGGATCGTGCCGCTCGAGAGCCGGGTCGATTACCTCAAGCTGCACACCGGCAAGAGCTTCCAGTTCCCGTTCGACGAGCTGGTCATCTTCTCGACCAACCTGTCGCCGGCGGACCTGATGGACGCGGCGTTCCTGCGCCGGATTCCCTACAAGCTGTCGACCGTGGCGCCCGACCGCGACCAGTTCGCCAAGATCTTCCGCGCGGTGGCCGGGGCGCGCAAGCTGGAGGTGACCGAGGAGGAGGTCGACGTGGTGATCGACTTCCTGCGCGAGCAGAACGACTTCCCGCTCGCCTGCTACCAGCCCAAGTTCATCGTCGAGCAGGTGACCGACGCGTGCAAGTACGAGGGCGTCGCGCCCGGGCTGACGCCCGAGCTGGTCGCCCAGGCGCTGAGCAACCTGTACACCACCGATTCGCCCGGCTTCGGCATCACCCGCGCGATGCGCGACGCCGGCCACGCCGGCGCCGGCGACGCCTATACGAAGACCGCGGCCAAGGGCGGCGGCGCCGCCGAGAAGGTCAAGGCCGCCGCGCTTACCTGAGCC
>DASWHU010000207.1:0-28642 GCA_036398035.1 Alphaproteobacteria bacterium
CGAGGCGCGCCACCGGCGCCTATGTCGCCTTCACCGTGGCGATGGTGCTGGTGATGATCTTCCCGGTCTACGGCCTCGGCAACCGGGTCGAGCCGTTCGTGCTCGGCCTGCCGTGGTCGCTCGCCTGGGTGGTGTTCTGGATCGGGGTCGAGTTCGTCGGCCTGATCGCGTTCTACCTCTACGAGCACGGCGGCGAGGGGGGCTGAGGCGATGGCGCAGTGGGTCGTCGCGCTCGGCGCGATGTCGGCCTATCTCGCCTTTGCCTTCGCGCTCGGCATCCTCGCCGGGCGCAACCGCTCGTTCTTCTCGGTCTCGGAATACGCGGTCGCCGACCGGGGCCTCGGGCTGGTGGTGATGTGGTTCCTGATGGGCGGCACCATCTTCTCGGCCTTCGCCTTCCTCGGCGGGCCGGGATGGGCGTACGAGAAGGGCGCGGCGTCGTTCTACATCCTCGCCTATGCCTCGCTCGGGCTGCTGCCGTGGTACCTGATCGGGCCCAAGGTCGCGCGCCTCGGCCGGGCGGGCAACTACTTCACCATGGGCGACCTGCTCGCCGACCGCTACCGCTCGCGGGCGCTGGTGGTCCTGGTCGGCGTCGTCTCGGTGCTCGCCTTCATCCAGTACCTGACCCTGCAGATCAAGGGCATGGCCTACGTGTTCAGCGTGCTCACCGAGGGCGCGGTGCCGTTCTGGCTCGGCGCGCTGCTGGCCTACGGCATCGTCGTGGTCTACGTCGCCACCAGCGGCGTGCGCGGCGCGGCGTGGAGCGACGTCCTCCAGGGCATCCTGATGCTGGCGGTCGCCTGGGTGCTCGGCCTGTGGCTGGTCACCACGCTCCACGGCGGGCTCGGGCCGATGTTCGCCGCGATCGCCACCGAGCGGCCGGGCCTGCTGGTGATCGGCGCCGAGGGCTCGGCGATGTCGGCGACGGCGTACTCGAGCGCGATCGTCGTCTCGACCCTCGGCTTCATGATGTGGCCGCATCTGTTCATGAAGTCCTACACCACCAGCGAGCGGCGCATAAAGCTCACCGTGCTCGCCTATCCGGTGTTCGCCATCTTCCTCGTGCCGGTGCTCCTGATCGGCTTCGCGGCGATCGGCGTGGTCGCGCCCGAGTCGCTCGCCAGCACGGACCAGGTGCTGCCGCATCTGATCACCTACGAGATCGGCGCCTCGGGCCTGGTCTACGGGCTGATCGGGGCGGGCGCCTTGGCGGCGGCGATGTCGTCGTCGGACGCCATCACCCACGGCGCCTCGGTGTCGGTCGGGCGCGACATCCTGGTGCCGCTCAATCCCGCCGTTGCCGAGCGCACCCAGCTCTGGGTGATGCGCGCGGCCGTGGTCGGCGTCGGCGCCATCGCCTATTACCTGGCGATCTTCGGGGCAGAGGGGCTGATCCAGCTGCTGCTCGGCGCCTACGGCTCGATCGTCCAGTTCGCGCCCGCGGTCTATGGCGCGCTCTACTGGCGCCGCGGCACAGGCGCCGGCGCGCTCGCCGGGCTCGCGGCCGGGGTCGCGGTCAACTTCACCTTCCAGCTCGGCGCGCCGGCGCCGCCGCTCGACATCCATCCGGGCCTGCTCGGGCTGGCGGTGAACCTGGCGGTGTTCGCGGCCGTGAGCCTGCTGACCAGGCCGGCCGAGAGGTCGCTGGTCGTGCGCTTCGTCGACGCCTGAGGCCGCGTGCCGCGCCGGCGGTTGCCGGGGCGATGCCGCGGGGGCTAGAAAGCGCGCCATGCAGACCAAGGCCAGGACCGACCCCGGCACCAACGAGGCGATCGAGATCACGCTCGCCGACGAGGCGGCCACCCGGCGCCTCGCCGCTGCGGTCGCGGCGGTCGCGCGCGCGAGCGACGTGATCGCTCTCTCGGGCCCGCTCGGCGCCGGCAAGACCTCGTTCGCGCGCGGCTTCGTGGACGCGCTCGGCGCCACCGAGGAGGTGCCGAGCCCGACCTTCACCCTGGTCCAGACCTATGCCCTGGCGCCGGCGGCGGTGTGGCACTTCGACCTCTACCGATTGGAGCGGCCGACCGATGCCTACGAGCTCGGCATCGAGGACGCGTTCGACGCCGGCATCAGCCTGATCGAATGGCCGGCGCGGCTGGGCGCGCTGCTGCCCGCCGACCGGCTCGATGTGGCGCTCGACTTCGCTGCCGGCGAGGGCACGGGCCGCATCGGGCGCCTGATCGGCCATGGCGCCTGGCACGCGCGCCTTGCGGCAGTCATGGCCAGCTGGGCCGCGGCCGGCGATGGCTGAGGCGGGCGCGCGCGCGGCGCTGATCGAGCGGTTCCTCGCCGCCCACGGCTGGGCCGGCGGGCGGCGCACGCCGCTTGCCGGCGACGCCTCGTTCCGCCGCTACCAGCGCCTGCGCCGGGGCCTGCGCCGGGCGGTGCTGATGGACGCGCCGCCCGGGCACGAGGACGTGCGCCCGTATTGCCGCATCGCCCGCCACCTGACCGGCCTCGGCTACAGCGCGCCGGCGATCTATGCCGAGGACGCGGACGCCGGGCTGCTGCTGATCGAGGACCTCGGCGACGACACCTATTCGCGGCTGCTGGCGGCGGGCGCGAACGGCGATGCCGAGCGGCTGTACGGCGCGGCGATCGACCTGCTCGCCGACCTCCACCGCCACCCCGCGCCCGGCAATCTCGCGTCTTACGACGACGACGCCTATCTCGCCGAGGCCGACCTGATGCTCGACTGGTTCATGCCCGCCATCCCGGGCGCGCCCGCGGCCGAGCCGCTTCGCCGGTCCTACCATCAGGTGTGGCAGGAGGCGCTGCCACTGGCCGCGCTCGGCCCGCCGGTGCTGGTGCTGCGCGACTATCACGCCGACAACCTGATCTGGCTGCCGGGGCGCAAGGGCGTGGCCCGCGTCGGCCTCTTGGACTTCCAGGACGCGCGCGCGGGCTCGCCCGCCTACGACGTCGTCTCGCTGCTCGAGGACTGCCGGCGCGACGTCCCCCCCGACCTTGCCGAGCAAATGATTGGTCGGTACCTTGACGCGATGGCAGAGATCGACCGGGCGGCGTTCCGCGCCGCCTATGCCGTGCTCGGCGCCCAGCGCAACGCCAAGATCGTCGGCATCTTCACCCGCCTGTGGCGGCGCGACGGCAAGCCGGCCTATCTCGGCCTGATCCCCGGGGTCTGGCGCCTGCTCGAAGGCGACCTGGCCCATCCGGCGCTGGAAGCGGTGCGCGCGTGGTTCGACCGCCATCTGCCGCCGCCGCTCAGGCGCGCGCCGGTACCGTGAGCGACGCCGCGCCGCCGAGACGCGCCATGGTGCTCGCCGCCGGACGCGGCGAGCGCCTGCGCCCGCTCACCGACTCGACGCCGAAGCCGCTGATCGAGATCGACGGCCGCAGCTTGCTCGACCGCACGCTCGACGGGCTCGCGCGCGCCGGTGTCGAGCGCGCGGTGGTCAACGTCAGCCACCTCGCCGACAGGATCGAGGCGCATCTCGCCCGGCGCACGCGGCCCGCGGTCACGGTCAGCCGCGAGCCGACCCTGCTCGGCACCGGCGGCGGCGTCGCCAACGCGCTCGCCGAGCTCGGCGATGCGCCGTTCTACGTCGCCAACAGCGACGTGATCGTGCTCGACGGCGTGCGCCCGGCGCTCGACAGGCTGGCCCGGGAGTGGCGCGAGGCGGCCATGGACGCGCTGCTGCTGGTCCACCCCACGGTGCGCGCGTTCGGCTATACCGGCCCCGGCGACTACGTGGTCAGCCCCGACGGCGCGCTCAGGCGCCGGGGCGAGCGCGAGATCGCGCCGTGCCTGTTCACCGGCGTCCAGATCCTGCATCCGCGGCTGTTCGACGCCTGCCCCGAGGGGCCGTTCTCGCTCAACCTGATGTTCGACCGCGCCGAGACGGCGCGGCGCCTGTACGGCGTCGTCCACGACGGCGCCTTCCTGCACATCGGCACGCCCGCGGCGCTGGCCGACGCCGAGCGATATCTGCGCGAGCTCGACTGAGAGTGTTTGGATGACTCGAGTGCCGTCCTACGAGACGCTCGCTTCGCTCGCTCCTCAGGACGAGGGGGGGTTGAGAATCAATCATTTGCCTCATCCTGAGGAGCGCCCCAAGGGCGCGTCTCGAAGGGTGAGGCAAATGATTCGCAAGCTGTGAGGGCGGGCCGATGGCGGGCCCCGCCAAGGTGTTCACCATCCCGCCCGGCGCCGCGTTCGTCGACGCGCTCGCCGAGGGCCTGCTCGCCGAGCACGGCGGCGATCCCTTGGCGCTTGCCGCGGTGACCGTACTGCTGCCGACCCGGCGCGCGGCGCGCGCGCTCGCCGATGCGTTCCTGCGCCTTGCCGGCGGCGGGGTGATGATGCTGCCGGCGATGCGCGCGATCGGCGACGTCGACGACGAGGAGGTGCTGCTCGCCGACGGCGAGGTACTCGCCGAGACGCTCGGCGGCGACGATCTGCCGCCGGCGATTCCCGACCTCGAACGGCAATTGTTGCTCGCGCAACTGATTCGCGGCTGGGAAGGCAGGTATCGCGGCGGCCCGGGCCCCTCGACCCAGGCGCAGGCCGTGCGGCTCGCGGTCGAGCTCGGCCGGTTCCTCGACCAGGTGCAGACCGCGCGGCTCACCTTCGACCGCCTCGATGAGCTGGTCACGGGCGAGCTTGCCGCCCACTGGCAGGAGACGGTGCGGTTCCTGTCCATCGTCACCCACCACTGGCCCGCGCTGCTGGCCGCGCGCGGTGCGATCGACCCGGCGGAGCGACGCAACCGCGCGCTCGCGGCGCTCGCGGCGCGCTGGCGCGCCGAGCCGCCGGCGACGCCGGTCATCGCCGCGGGCTCGACCGGCAGCATCCCGGCAACCGCCGAGCTGCTGGCGGTGGTCGCCGCCATGGCGAGCGGCCGGGTGGTGCTGCCGGGGCTCGATACCGGCCTCGACGAGGCGAGCTGGCAGGCGCTCGACGAGAGCCATCCGCAGTTCGGGCTCAAGCTGCTGCTCGAGCGCCTCGCCCTCGCGCGCGCGGACGTAGCCGTGTGGCCGCACGGCGCGGCGCGCAGCAAGGCGGCGGCAGCGCGCGCGGCGCTGGTCTGCGAGGCGATGCGCCCCGAGGCCACCGCCGAGCGCTGGCGCGACCTCGGGCACCTCGACGCCGCCGCGGTCCGGGGTCTCAGGCGCATCGTCTGTCCCGAGCCCCAGGCCGAGGCGGGGGCGATCGCGCTGATGATGCGCGAGGCGCTGGAGGAGCGCGGGCGCACCGCGGCGCTGGTCACCGCCGACCGCGCCCTTGCCCGCCGGGTGCGCGCCGAGCTGCTGCGCTGGGGGGTGGGGGTCGACGACTCGGCCGGCGAGCCGCTCGCCGACACTGTCCCCGGCACGTTCCTCGCGCTGTGCCTTCAGGTAGTCGCCGAGCGGGCGGCACCGGTGCCGCTGCTCGCGCTGCTCAAGCATCCGCTCGCCGCCGGCGGCCTTGCGCCCGCCGCGTTCCGGGCGCGGGCGCGGCGGCTCGAGCGCGCCTGCCTGCGCGGCCCGCGTCCGGCGCCGGGCTTCGCCGGGCTCAAGCGCGCGCTGCGCGCGCGCGCGCGCGGCCAGCGCGACCTCACCCAATGGCTTGATGCGCTGGCGCGCGCCGCCCGGCCGCTCGAGCGCGTGCTCGCCCGCCGGCGTATCGACATCGCCAGGCTCGCCGAGGCGCACCTCGCCTTCGCCGAATGGCTGGCCGGCGACGAGTCGGGCGGCGGCGCGGCGCGGCTGTGGGCGGGCGAGGCCGGGGCGGCGGCGGCGGCGCTGTTCGAGCAGCTGATCGAGTCCACGGCGGGCCTCGCGCCGATCCCCGGCGCCGAGTACCCGGCGCTGGTCGCGGGGCTGGTCGAGCGCGTGGTGGTGCGCGCGCGCGCCGGCCGCCATCCGCGGCTGTTCATCTGGGGGCCGCTCGAGGCGCGCCTGCAGCACGCCGACCTGGTGGTCATCGGCGGGCTGAACGAGGGCACCTGGCCGCGCGCGGCGGCGATCGACCCGTGGCTCAGCCGGCCGATGCGCCGGGCCTTCGGCCTGCCCCAGCCCGAGCGCATGATCGGCCTCGCCGCCCACGACTTCGCCGAGCTCGCCTCCGCGCCCGAGGTGGTGCTGACCCGCTCGGCCAAGGTCGACGGCACGCCGACCGTGCCGTCGCGCTGGCTGGCGCGGATCGAGACCGTGCTCGCCGGCGCCGGCCTCGACGGACACCTGGACGAGAACGCGTTCTGGCCGGCCTGGCAGCGCCTGCTCGACCAGCCGCAGGGGCCGCCGCGCCCGGTCCCGCCGCCGGCGCCGCGCCCGCCCGTGGCCGCGCGCCCCAGGCGCCTGTCGGTGACCCGGATCGAGCGCTGGATGCGCGATCCCTACGAGATCTTCGCCCGCCACGTGCTCGCCCTGGAGGCGCTGGAGCCGATCGACGCCGCCATCGGCGTTGCCGAGTTCGGCAGCTACATCCATCGCGCGCTCGAGCGCTTCGTGGCCGAGTGCGCGGGCGGCGAGCCGTCGCTTCAGCGCCTGCTCGACATCGGCGCCGAGACCCTGCGCCCGGCGCGCGCCTTCCCCGGCCTGTGGGCGTTCTGGTGGCCGCGCTTCCAGCGCATCGCCGCCTGGTTCGTCGAGGTCGAGCGTGCCCGCAGCGCCGACCTTGTCGCCAGCGCCACCGAGGTCAAGGGCGAGCTCGACATCGCCGCGCCGGCCGGCCGCTTCACCTTGAGCGCGATCGCCGACCGCATCGACCGGCGCAAGGGCGGCGGCCTCGACATCATCGACTACAAGACCGGCGCCGCGCCCAGCGCCAGGGAGATCGCCGCCGGCTTTGCGCCGCAGCTGCCGCTCGAGGCCGCGATCGCCCGCGCCGGCGGCTTTCGCGGCATCGCGCCGGCGCCGGTCGCCTCGCTCGCCCACTGGCGGCTCGCCGGCCGCGAGCCGCCCGGCGAGGTCATCGCCGTCGCCGAGCCGCCGGCGCGCCTGGCCGAGCAGGCGCTGGCCGGTCTCGCCGCCCTCATCGCCACCTTCGACGACCCCGCCACGCCCTACGTCGCGCGCCCGGCGCCGGGGCACGCGCCGCGCTACAGCGACTACGAGCATCTCGCCCGCATCGGCGAGTGGGGCGCGGTGGAGCGCGACGAGCAATGGTAGGCGCGCTGGCGGCGCGCACGCGGGCGCTGTCGCCCGAGGCGGCGCAGCGGCTGGCCTCGGACCCGCACGCCTCGGTGTGGGTGGCGGCGAGCGCGGGCACCGGCAAGACCAAGGTGCTGACCGACCGCGTGTTGCGCCTGATGCTCGGCGAGGGCGACGCGCCGCCGGCGCCGCCGCAGCGCATCCTGTGCCTGACCTTCACCAAGGCGGCGGCGGCGGAGATGGCCAACCGCCTGTACCGGAGCCTCGGCCGGTGGGCGATCGAGTCCGACCGCGACCTCGCCGAGGACCTCGAGAAGCTGACCGGCGCCGGCCCCGACGCGGACACGCTGGCGCGCGCGCGCCGGCTGTTCGCGCGCGTGCTCGACGCGCCCGGCGGCATGCGCATCCAGACCATCCATTCGTTCTGCCAGGCGCTGCTCGCGCGCTTCCCGCTCGAGGCCGGCATCCCACCCCACTTCGAGGTCATCGACGAGCGCACCGCGGGCGAGCTGATGGCCGAGGTCCAGGAGGGCCTGGCCGCGGCCGTCGAGCCGGGCGGCGGCGATGCCTTGGGGCGCGCCTTCGCCGCGATCGCCGGCCACGTCCACGAGCTGACCTTCCCGGCGCTGCTCGCCGAGCTTGCCGGCGCGCGCGGGCGCATCGAGCGCTTGGTCAGGCGCCACGGCGGAAGCGACGGCCTGATCGCCGCGCTCGCCCGGCGTCTTGAGCTCGCGCCCGGGGCGAGCGGGGAGTCGGTGATCGCGGCCGCCTGCGCCGAGGGCGCGTTCGACCGCGCCGGGCTCACCGCTGCCTGCCGGACGCTGGCGGCGGGCCAGAAGAGCGACCGCGAGGCCGCCGCGCTGATCGCCCCCTGGCTCGACGCCGCCGACGCGGAGGCGCGCGTGCGCCTGTTCGCCGGCTACCGGCGCGCCTTCCTGACCGGCACCGGCAAGCTCAGGGCCAGGCTGTGCACCAAGGCGGTGGCGGACGCCGACGCCGGCGCGGCTGCGGCGCTCGCCGCCGAGGCCGAGCGCATCGACCGGGCGGCGGAGCGCGGGCGCCGCGCCGCCGTGCTCGGGGCCACGGCTGCGCTCATCACCCTCGGCACCGCGCTGCTCGACGGCTATCAGGCGCACAAGCGCGCCCATGGCTGGCTCGACTACGACGACCTGATCCTCGGCGCGCGCAGCCTGCTCGGCGCCGGCGGGCGCACCGCCTGGGTGCTGTACAAGCTCGACGGCGGCCTCGACCACATCCTGATCGACGAGGCCCAGGACACCAACCCGGACCAGTGGCAGGTGGTGGCGGCGCTGGCCGAGGAGTTCTTCGCCGGCGAAGGCGCGCGCGAGCTGCGCCGGACCGTGTTCGCGGTCGGCGACGCCAAACAGTCGATCTTCAGCTTCCAGGGCGCCGACCCGCGCGCTTTCGCCGAGTTCCGCAGCCACTTCGCCCGGCGCGTGAGGGACGCCGAGCGCGACTGGCGCGAGGTCGGCCTCGACGTCTCGTTCCGCTCGACCGCGGCGGTGCTCGATGCGGTCGACGCGACCTTCGCCGACCCGGCGGCGCGCGACGGCCTCGACGACGGCGGCGACATCCGCCACCGCTCGGCGCGCGCCGGCCAGGCCGGGCTGGTCGAGCTGTGGCCGCCGCTCGCGCCCGAGCCCGCCGATGCGCCCGAGGCATGGAAGCCGCCGGTCGAGCGGCGCCCGCCCGATTCGCCGCGCGCGCGGCTGGCCGAGCTGGTGGCGGCGAAGATCGCCCGGTTGTGCGACGGCGAGCGGCTCGAGTCCTCGGCGCGCGCCATCGAGCCCGGCGACGTGATGGTGCTGGTGCGCCGCCGCAACTCGTTCATGGACGAGCTGATCCGCCGCCTCAAGGAGCGCGCGATCCCGGTCGCCGGCATCGACCGCCTGGTCTTGACCGACCACATCGCGGTCATGGACCTGGTCTCGCTCGGGCGCTTTCTGCTGCTCCCCGACGACGACCTCAGCCTCGCCGAGGTGCTCAAGAGCCCGCTGTGCGGCCTCGACGACGACGACCTGTTCGACCTCGCCCACGGCCGCGGCGAGGCCTCGCTGTGGCAGCGGCTGCGGGCGCGCGGCGGGTTCGCGACGGCGATGCTGGAGGCGCTGCTCGCCCGCGTCGACCTCGCCTCGCCGTTCGAGCTCTACGCCCGCGTGCTCGGCGCCGACCGCGGGCGGGAGCGCATCCTGTCCCGCCTCGGCGCCGACGCGAGCGACCCGCTGGACGAGTTCCTGGCCCAGGCGCTGGCCTACGAGCGTGGCCACGTGCCGAGCCTCCAGGGCTTCCTGCACTGGCTCGAGACCGGCCGCACCGAGATCAAGCGCGACCTCGACGTCGGCCGCGGCGACTCGGTGCGGGTGATGACCGTGCACGGCGCCAAGGGGCTGCAGGCGCCGGTGGTGTTCCTGCCCGACACCCTGCAGGTGCCGCGCCATCGCGCCCAGCTCGCCTGGGCGCCGGACGGCGACGCCGTGCTGTGGGCGCCGGCGAGCGATGTGCGCGATTCGCTGTCGGCGGCGTGGCGCGAGCAGGCGGCGGCGCGCGGCCTGGCAGAGTACCGGCGCCTGCTCTACGTCGCCATGACCCGCGCGGCCGATCGCCTGTATGTGTGCGGCTGGGAGACCAAGCGGAGCCCGCCCGAGGACTGCTGGTATCGCCTGGTCCAGGCCGGGCTCGCCGCCGGCGCCACGGCTGAGACGGTTGCGGACGCCGCGCTCGGCTTCACCGTGGTGCGGCTGCGCACGGACCAGACCGCCCCGCCCGAGCCCGAGCCGCCGGCGCGGGCCGCGCCGCGCATGGCGCCGTTGCCCGACTGGATCCGCGCCGCGCCGCCCGCGGAGCCTGTGCCGCCGCGGCCGCTGGTGCCCTCGGCGCCGGTCGAGGCCGAGCCGCCGGCGCGCTCGCCGCGCGCCGCCGAGGACCGCGCCGCCGCCACCCGCGGGCGCCTCATCCACCGCCTGCTCCAGCACCTGCCCGAGCTCGCCCCGGCGGCGCGCGCGGCGGCCTGCCGGCGGTTCCTCGCCCGCCCCTCGCTCGCGCTTGCGGACGCCGAGCAGGAGGCGATCGCGCGCTCGGTGCTCGCGGTCCTCGACGATCCGGCCTACGCCGCCGCGTTCGCGCCGGCGAGCCGCGCCGAGGTGGCGATCGCCGGCGCGCTGCCGGGCGCCGGGGGGCGGGTGCTCGCCGGCCAGGTCGACCGCATCGCGGTCAGCGCGGCCGAGGTGCTGGTGGTCGACTACAAGACCGGCCGCGCGCCGCCTGCGCGGCCCGAGGACGTGCCCGGCGCGTATCTGCGCCAGATGGCGGGCTACCGCGCGGGCCTCTGCGCGATCTACCCCGACCGGCCGGTGCGCTGCGCCCTGCTGTGGACCGAGGGCCCGCGGCTGATGGCGCTCGACGACGCCCTGCTCGACGCCCACGCGCCGTGACTTAAGGGCTCCGTGGCTGCCCCGGCCCGCGCCTTGACGCTGTCATGGGGGGTTCCTACAGTGCGGTTTCGGACGGCCCCTCGGGGGCCGTTGCCGCCAGCCACGGACAGGAGCGGTGCATGGCCCTGCAGCACGTTTCCGACCAGTCGTTCGAGGACGAGGTGCTCAAGTCCGAGACCCCGGTGCTGGTCGACTTCTGGGCCGAATGGTGCGGGCCCTGCAAGCAGATCGCGCCCCTCTTGGAGGAGATCGCGTCCGAGTTCGACGGCCGCATCTCGGTGGCCAAGCTCAACATCGACGAGAACCCGCAGACCCCGACCAAGTACCGGGTGCGCGGCATCCCCACCCTGCTGCTGTTCAAGGGCGGCGAGGTGGCGGCGATGAAGGTCGGCTCGATGCCGAAAAGCGCGCTCACCGACTGGGTCGAATCGAACATCGCCTGACCGCCGCGTCGTCGCCGGCGACGATCCGCCTCAGTCGCGGGGCGGGGTGCGGTTGAGCGCGAGCACCGCGCCGGCCAGATAGAGCGAGCCGCAGATCAGCATCCGGTGCGCCGGCTCGCCGCGCGCGGCATGGTAAGCGATCGCGCCGGGCACATCCGGCGCGACGCGCGCCGGGATGCCGTGGGCCGCCGCCGCAGCGGCGACCGCCGCCGGCGGCAGCGCGTTCGCCTGGCCCGGGATCGCGACCGCATCGAGGCTCGCCGCGACCGGCGCAAGCGGCTCTAGGAACCCGGCCACGTCCTTGGTGTTCATCATGCCGACCACCAGCCGCACCGGGTCGCCGTCCCACAAGGCGCGCACGCTTGCTGCCAGCGCGACGCCGGCGGCGGGGTTGTGGCCGCCGTCGAGCCACAGCTCGATCCCGGGCCCGGCCAGGCAGGCGAGCGCGCCGGTGGCGAGCCGCTGCAGCCGCCCCGGCCAGTCGGCGGCGGCGAGCCCGGCGGCGACCGCCGCGTCCGGCACGCGCACCCCGCCGGCGGCGAGCTGCTCGATGCACGCCACCGCCACACCGGCGTTGTCGATCTGGTGCGGGCCGGGCAGCGACGGCGTCGGCAGGGCCCGGCTGGTCGCGCCGGATCGATAGCCGAACCCCGCCTCGTCCGCGCGCACCGACCAGTCGGTGCCCAGCGCAAGGGTCGGCGCGCCCACCGCGGCCGCCCGGCGCGCGATCACGGCCGCCGCCTCGGGCGGCTGGCGGCCGACCACGCACGGCACCCCGGGCTTGATGATCGCCGCCTTCTCGGCCGCGATCTCGGCCAGCGTCTCACCCAGGAACTGCTGGTGGTCGAGCGCGATCGGGGTGATCGCGGCGAGCCGCGGGCGGGTGACGACGTTGGTCGCATCGAGCCGGCCGCCGAGCCCGGTCTCGAGCAAGGCGAAATCGGCGTCGCGGCGAGCGAAGGCGAGCATCGCCGCGGCGGTGGTGATCTCGAAGAAGGTGATCGGCTGGCCGGCGTTCGCCTGCTCGCACTCCTCGAGCAGCGCGGCGAGCGCGTCATCCTCGATCAGCCGGCCGGCGATGCGGATGCGCTCGGCGAAGCGCACCAGGTGCGGCGAGGTGTAGACGTGGACGACCTGGCCGGCAGCCTCGAGGATCGCGCGCAGGTAAGCGATCACCGAGCCCTTGCCGTTGGTGCCGGCGACGTGGACCACCGGCGCGAGCCGCCGCTCCGGCCGGCCGAGGCGCACGAGCAGGCGCGCGATGCGCTCGAGCGAAAGGTCGATCGACTTGGGGTGGAGATGGAGCAGGCGGTCGAGGACCGCGTCCACGTGCCTCACGTCTGGGCGTCACCCGGGTCGGCGGCGCCCGGCGCGGGCTCGGGCGCCCGCTCCGGCATGTCGATGCCGCGCTCGACCAGGTCGACCACCTCTGCGCGCGGCAGCGGGTCGGTGAGCAGCCCGATGACGCGGATCAGCACCGCGCGCAGCTCGCGCCGGTGGACCACCGCATCGACCATGCCGTGCTCGAGCAGATACTCGGCGCGCTGGAAGCCCTCCGGAAGGCGTTGGCGGATCGTGCTCTCGATCACCCGCGGCCCGGCAAAGCCGATCAGCGCGCCGGGCTCGGCGAGCGTGATGTCGCCGAGCATCGCCAGCGACGCGGTCACCCCGCCGGTGGTCGGGTTGGTCAGCACCACGATGTAGGGCAGGCCCGCCTCGCGCACCTCGCCCACCGCTACCGTGGTGCGCGGCATCTGCATCAGCGACAGGATGCCTTCCTGCATGCGCGCCCCGCCCGTGGCCGGGAACACCACCAGCGGCGCCCGCTTGAGCACCGCCAGCCGCGCCGCGGCGATGAACGCCTCGCCGACCGCGAGCCCCATCGAGCCGCCCATGAACGCGAAGTCGAACGCGCACGCCACCGCCGGCCGGCCGCCGAGCTGGCCATGCACCACCACCAGCGCGTCCGCTCGCCCGGTTGCGGCCTGGGCGTCGCGCAGGCGCTCCGAATAGCGCCGGCTGTCGCGGAACTTGAGCGGGTCGGCGGGCACCGCCGGCAGCTCGATCTGCTGAAAGGCGCCGTCGTCGAACAGCGCCGCGAGCCGCCGCTCGGGCGCGATCGCCATGTGGTGCTCGCAATGCGGGCAGACGTTGAGCTGCGCCTCGAGGTCGCGATGGAAGATCATCTGCTCGCAGCTCGGGCACTTGTCCCACAGGTTCTCGGGCACGTCCGGCCGGGCGACCAGGGCGCGAATCTTGGGGCGGACGAAATTGCTGAGCCAGCTCACCGTTCATCCTTTCGTCTTGACCAGGCGGGCGCGGCGAACGCCGCCGGCCAGCGCCGCGACCAGGTCCAGCACCGCAGCGACCGGGTCGCCGCCGTCGTCGAGCGCGGCGCGCACCCGCTCGACCAGCGCCGAGCCGACCACCGCCGCGTCGGCGTGCCGCGCCACCGCCGCCGCCTGGTCGGGGGTCTTGATGCCGAAGCCGACCGCGACCGGCAACGAGGTATGGCGCTTCAGCCGCCCGACCGCGGCCGCGATCACGTTCTCGCCGGCGCCGGCGGCGCCGGTGATGCCCGTGATCGACACATAATACAGGAAACCGCTGGTGTTGGTCAGCACGGTCGGCAGGCGGCGGTCGTCGGTGGTGGGCGTCGCCAGGCGGATGAAGCAGAGCCCGGCCTTGAGCGACGGCAGGCACAGCTCCACGTCCTCCTCGGGCGGCAGGTCGACGACGATCAGGCCGTCGACCCCGGCGCTGCCGGCATCGGCGAGGAACCGGTCGACGCCGTAGACGTAGATCGGGTTGTAGTAGCCCATCAGCACCACCGGCGTCGCATCGTCCAGCGCGCGGAAGTCGCGCACCAGGGCGAGCGTGCGCTTGAGCGTCTGGCCGGCCTTGAGCGCGCGCTGGCCGGCGGCCTGGATCGCCGGGCCGTCGGCCATCGGGTCGGTGAACGGCATGCCGAGCTCGATCACGTCGGCGCCGGCCGCGGGCAGGCCGCTGAGGATCGCGCCCGCGGCCTCGAAGTCGGGGTCGCCGGCCATGACGAACGCGACCAGCCCGCCGCGGCCCTGGTCGGCGATCTCGGCGAACCGGCGCTCGATGCGCCGGCGGCTATTGGTTGGCCCGCTCACAGTTCGACGCCCAGCGCCTTGGCCACCGTGTAGATGTCCTTGTCGCCGCGCCCGCACATGTTCATGACCAGGATGTGGTCGCGCGCAAGCGCGGGCGCGATCCGGATCACATGGGCGAGCGCATGCGCCGGCTCGAGCGCCGGGATGATGCCCTCGAGCTCCGCGCACATCCGGAACGCCTCCAGCGCCTCGCGGTCGGTGACCGAGACGTAGTCGACCCGGCCGATGTCGTGCAGCCAGGCGTGCTCGGGGCCGACGCCGGGGTAGTCGAGGCCGGCGGAGATCGAGTGCGCCTCCTTGATCTGGCCGTCGTCGTCCTGCAGCAGGTAGGTGCGGTTGCCGTGCAGCACGCCGGGGCGGCCGGCGGTCAGCGACGCCGCGTGGCGGCCGGTCTCGATGCCCTCGCCGCCGGCCTCGACCCCGATCATGCGCACCTCGCGGTCGTCGAGGAACGGGTGGAACAGGCCGATCGCGTTCGAGCCGCCGCCGATGCACGCGACCAGGGTGTCGGGCAGGCGCCCTTCGCGCTCGAGCACCTGCGCGCGCGCCTCGCGCCCGATCACCGACTGGAAGTCGCGCACCAGCTCCGGGTAGGGATGGGGCCCGGCGACCGTGCCGATGATGTAGTAGGTGTTCTCGACATTGGTCACCCAGTCGCGCAGCGCCTCGTTCATCGCGTCCTTGAGCGTCGCCGAGCCCGAGGTCACGGTCCTGACCTCGGCGCCGAGCAAGCGCATGCGGAACACGTTCGGCTGCTGGCGCTCGATGTCGACGGCGCCCATGTAGACCGTGCACGGCAGGCCGAACAGCGCGCACACGGTGGCGGTCGCCACGCCGTGCTGGCCGGCGCCGGTCTCGGCGATGATCCGGGTCTTGCCCATGCGCCGGGCGAGCAGGATCTGGCCGACGCAGTTGTTGATCTTGTGGGCGCCGGTGTGGTTGAGCTCGTCGCGCTTGAAGTAGATGCGCGCGCCGCCGAGCCGCGCGCCCAGCCGCTCGGCGAGATAGAGCGGGCTCGGCCGGCCGACGTAATGGGTCAGCAGCGAGGCGAGCTCGGCCTCGAAGGCGGGGTCCGCGCGCGCCTCGCGATACGCGCGCTCGAGGTCGAGGATCAGCGGCATCAGCGTCTCGGCGACGTAACGGCCGCCGAAGATGCCGAAATGGCCGTGCTCGTCGGGGCCCTCGCGATAGCTGTTGATGTCGGTGGTCATGGTCCTCGCTCGCCCGGCATCGATTGCCTGGACAACCTTACTCCGCCGCGCGCTCGGCCGCGGCGCCGATGTCGGCGATCGCGGCCAGGAACGCGCGGATGCGCGCCGGGTCCTTGACCCCGGGCGCCGACTCGACCCCGGAGGAGACGTCGACGTGGCGGGCGCCCGAGACGCGCGCCGCCTCGGCGACGTTGGCCGCGTCAAGCCCGCCCGACAGCAGCCACGGAAGCCGCCACCAAGTGCCGGCGAGCAGCCGCCAGTCGAACGCCACCGCGTTGCCGCCGGGAAGCCCGCCCGCACGCGCCGCACTCGGCGCCTTGCCGTCGAACATCAGCCAGTCGGCACAGCTTTCGTAGGCGCGCGCGCGGGCGAGGTCGTCCGCGCCTGCGACCGGCACCGCCTTGATCACCGGCAGGCAGCAGCGCGCGCGCAGCGCCCCGACGCGCGCCGGCGACTCGGCGCCGTGGAGCTGGAGCGCGGTCAGCGGCACGCGCGCGAGCACCTGCGCGAGCTCATCGTCGGACGGCTCGACGAACACGCCGACCCGGCCCGTGGTCTCGGGCGCGCGCCGGGCGAGGTCCGCGGCGCGCTCGATGCCGAGGTTGCGCGGCGACGGCGGAAAGAACACGAAGCCGAGCCAGCGCGCGCCGCCGCCGACCGCGGCATCGAGCGCGCCCACCTCGGTGATGCCGCAGATCTTGGCCGAGACCGCCGCCATCAGCTCAGGCCGCCTGGGCCAGCTCGTCGGCGATCCGCGCCGCCGCCGCCGCCGGGTCGTCGGCGCGGGTGATCGGCCGGCCGACGACCAGGAAGTCGGCGCCCTGGCGCAGCGCCTCGGACGGCGTGACGATCCGCTTCTGGTCGTCGGCGCCCGCCCAGCCCGGTCGGATGCCGGGCACCACCAGGGTGAAGTCGGCACCGCACTGGCGGCGCAGCGCCGCCACCTCGTGCGCCGAGGCGACCACGCCGTCGAGGCCGCAGTCCTGGGCGAGCGCGGCGAGCCGCCTGACCTGGTCCTCGACCGGTCCCTGCATGCCCACCGCGGCGAGGTCGCCGGCGTCGAAGCTGGTCAGCACGGTGACCGCCACCAGCTTGGGCCGCTGCGGCGCCCCGGCCGCATCGGCCAGGCGCAGCGCGGCGGCGGCGGCGGCGCGCATCATCGCCGCGCCGCCGGCGGCGTGAAGGGTGAGCATCATCGGCGCGCAGCCGAGCGCCATGCGCACCGCGCCCGCGACCGTGTTCGGGATGTCGTGCAGCTTGAGGTCGAGGAACACGGGCAGGCCGTGCGCGGCGACCGCGCGCACGCCGGCCGGGCCGTGGGCGGCGAAGAACTCGAGGCCGAGCTTGACCGCGCCGACCCGGCCGACCAGCGCCGCGGCAAGGCCGCTCGCCCGCTCGAGGTCCTCGGTGTCGATCGCGCAGATGATCCGGTCCGCGCGCCCGGCGCTGGTCATGGCCAAGCCTCCCGTGACGCCCGGACCATATCAGATCAGGAATGCGCCACCAAAGCGGGCCTCGGGGTCTCACGCGAGCCCGGCGCCGTCGCCGGCACGGTGCGTGCGCGCATCGGTGAGCGCCCGCTCAGCGGCGGCGAGCTGGCGCCGGGCGCTGCGCTCGGCGCGCCGGCGGCGCCCGGCGACGATCCAGCTCGCGGTGCCGCCCGCCAGCACGCCGACCGCGAGCGAGGCCAGCACCAGCAGATAGACCGGCAGGTCCATGCGCACCGGCAAGGGTGCCAGCGACACGGTCACCGGCGCCCGGTTGGCGAGCGCAAAGGCGATCGCGGCCAGCGCGCAGGCGATCGCCAGCAGCCTGACGACGAGCCTCACCGCGGGGCTCTCGCGGACGCGTGCGGCGGGCGCCGCATCAGGCCCGGTTGACGCGCTCGCGCAGCTCCTTGCCCGACTTGAAGTAGGGGACGTGCTTCTCGGGCACGCGCACCGCCGCGCCGGAGCGCGGATTGCGCCCGACCCTGGACGCCCGGTCCTTGACCGAGAAGGCGCCGAAACCGCGCAGCTCGACCCGGTCGCCGCGCGCCAGCGCAGCGGCGATCTCGTCGAACACGGTCGAGACAATGCGCTCGACGTCGCGGTGAAATAGGTGCGGATTGTCCTGCGCCAGAACCTGAATCAATTCCGACTTGGTCATGTCGAAGCTGCCCTCCCCGCCCGGGCACCACCGAACGCGCCGACCCTTCGCGCCCTGCCCGGGTCGGCAACATGACTGAGAGCCGTCCTATTCGGTCACGAGAGGGTGCCAAACCGACACCAAGCCGTCAAGTTTAAGTCTTTCAGTTAAATGGGATTTTCCGAACGCAGCTGAGATCAGACGATCGATTAGCCGGTCGGGATACTCGATTTCCACGTCGACCTGCGGCAGCTCGGGATCGATGCCGCGCTGCTCCTCGAGCCAGGTGAGCGCCTCGGCGACGCCGCCGAGCCCATCGATCAGGCCGACATCGACCGCCATGGCGCCGGTGTAGACCCGGCCGTCGGCCAGCGCCCGCGCCCGCGCGCCGTCCATCTGGCGCCGCTCGGCGACCATGCGCACGAACATGTCGTGGACGTCCTCGACCAGCGCCTTGGTCGCCGCGCGCGCCTCGGGCGACATGCGGCTCAACGGGTTCGGTTCGGCCTTGAGCGGCCCGCTCTTGATCGACTCGCTCTCGATGCCGAGCTTGTCCATCAGGCCGACGAAGTTGGTCGCCTCCAGGATCACGCCGATCGAGCCGGTGATCGTGCTCTCGCGGGCGACGACGTAATCGGCGGCGAGCGCGGCCATGTAGCCGCCCGACGCGGCGACCCCGTCCATCACCGCCACCACCGGCTTGACCTCGGCGACCGCGCGCAGGGCGCGGTACAGCGACTCGCTCCCGAAAGTGGTACCGCCCGGGCTCTCGATGCGCACGATCATGGCGGCGACGCGGTCGTCGTCGACCAGGTCGCGGACCGCCTCGTCGCGGTACGGGTCGCTCAGGATCACGCCGTCGACGTGGAACACCGCGATCCGCGCCGAGCGCGAGATCTTCGACAGCTGCGGCGCTCGCCCGGCCGCCACCGCGACCAGGGCGACGATCGCCACCAGCGCGACCAGCCGCCACAGCGTCAGGCGGCGCTTGAGCCGGCGGCGGTCGATCAGGGCGTCACTGTCAAGGGCCATAACGGGTCAGGCGTCGGCCGCAGTCCCCGCCGGCGCGACGCGTCACCGGCGCGGGGCGGGCACGGCGCAGTCTAAGGCCAGCCCGGTGCGGCGGCAATGCGTTGGGGACAGCACGAAGGGCGGTGACGATCGTTCGCGAAACCGGCCGCTGCGGCAAGCCTACTCGGTGTCCTTGGCCTTGGCCGCTTCCGGGTCCGCCTCGGCGCCGGGGGACGCCTCGTCGTCGTCGTCCTCCGCCTGCGCGTCCTCGCCGTCGGCGCGCGCATCGGTGGCCGAGTCCTCGGCCTTGGCCTTGATCGCCGCGCCCAGGATGTCGCCGAGGCTGGCGCCGCTGTCGGACGAGCCGTACTCGGCCATCGCCTGCTTCTCCTCGGCGATCTCGAGCGCCTTCACCGACAGGGTCAGCTTGCGCTGGGCGCGATCGATCTGGGTGACCTTGGCGTCGAGCTTGTCGCCGACCGCGAACCGGTCCGGGCGCTGGTCGCCGCGGTCGCGGGCGAGATCGGCGCGGCGGATGAAGCCGGTGGCGCCGCCGACGGTCACCTCGATGCCGTTGTCCTGCACCGCCGCGACGACGCCGGTGACCACCGCGCCCTTCTTGAACGTGCGCAGCGCGGCATCGAACGGGTCCTCGACCAGCTGCCTGATTCCTAAGCTGATCCGTTCCTTGTCGACGTCGACCTCGAGCACCTTGGCCTTGACCGTCGCGCCCTTGCGGAACTCCTTGATCGCCTCCTCGCCGGGGCGGTCCCACGACAGGTCGGACAAATGCACCAGGCCGTCGATGTCCCCGGCCAGGCCGACGAACAGGCCGAACTCGGTGATGTTCTTGATCTCGCCCTCGATCTCGGTGCCGGCCGGGTAGCCGGCGGCGAACGCCTGCCACGGGTTCGCGACGCACTGCTTGAGGCCGAGGCTGATGCGCCGCTTCTGCGGGTCGACGTCGAGCACCATCACCTCGACCTCCTGGCTGGTCGCGACGATCTTGCCCGGATGCACGTTCTTCTTGGTCCAGCTCATCTCGGAGATGTGCACCAGGCCCTCGACGCCGGGCTCGAGCTCGACGAAGGCGCCGTAGTCGGTGATGTTGGTGACCCGGCCCTTGAACTTGGTGGCGACCGGATACTTGGCGTCGACGCCCTCCCACGGGTCGGCCTCGAGCTGCTTCATGCCCAGGCTGATGCGCTGGGTCTCCGGGTTGAAGCGGATCACCTGCACCTTGACCGTCTGGCCGATGTTGAGCACCTCGCTCGGATGGTTGATCCGCCGCCAGGCGATGTCGGTGACGTGGAGCAGGCCGTCGACCTCGCCGAGGTCGATGAACGCGCCGTAGTCGGTGATGTTCTTGACCACGCCTTCGAGCACCTGGCCTTCCTTGAGGCTGGCGACCAGCTCGGCGCGGGCCTCGGCGCGGGTCTCCTCCATCACCGCGCGCCGCGAGACCACGATGTTGCCGCGGCGGCGGTCCATCTTGAGTATCTGGAACGGCTGCTTGGTGTTGAGCAGGGGGGTGATGTCGCGCACCGGGCGCACGTCGACCTGGCTTCCGGGCAGGAACGCCACCGCGCCGCCGAGGTCGACGGTGAAGCCACCCTTGACCCGGCCGAAGATCACGCCCTCGACGCGGTCATTGGTCTCGAACGCGCGCTCGAGATGCACCCAGGCCTCTTCGCGGCGCGCGCGCTCGCGGCTGAGCACGGCTTCGCCGCGGCGGTTCTCGATCCGGTCGAGGAACACCTCGACCCGGTCGCCGACCTTGGGCACCGCCACCTCGCCGGGGCCGGTGAACTCCTTGAGCGCGACCCGGCCCTCGGCCTTCAGGCCGACGTCGATCACCGCCATCTCGTTGTCGATGGCGATTACGGTCCCCAGGACGACGGTGCCTTCGACCTTATCCCGGGCCTCGACCGATTCCCGGAACAGGGCCTCGAAGTTCTCATCGATGCCCGGCATGGCGGTGTGCGAAGCGGCGGCGTTGCTCATCGTCTCCTGTTCACTCCTGGCTCGCCCAAGCGCGGCATCACGGCGGCGCGCTTGGCGCGCTCAACGCGATGCCGTGTGCGCGTGCTCACTCCTGCTGACGCGCCAGCACATAATCCACCGCCGCCGCAAACGCGGCGTCGGCGTCCAAGTGCGTCGTATCCAGCAGAAGCGCGTCCGGCGCCGGCACCATGGGGGCGACCGTTCTGGCGCGATCGCGCTCGTCCCGTTCCGACAACTCCCGCAGGACTGCGGATCTTATACTCTGAGCACCCCGGCCAAGCAACTCCTTATGGCGGCGCTCGATGCGCGCCTCGAGGCTGGCGGTGACGAAGATCTTCACCTCCGCGTCCGGCAGGATGACGGTGCCGATGTCGCGGCCGTCGAGCACTGCGCCCTTGGCGCCGCCCGGCGGGCAGCGCGCGAACCGGCGCTGGACCTCGACCAGCGCCGCGCGCACGCCGGGGTGCGCGGCGACCACCGACGCCGCCGCGCCGACCGTTTCCTCGCGCAACGCCGGCGCGGCGATGTCGGCCGCGGTCACGGCCTCGGCGGCGCGGCGGGCAGCGGCGGCATCGGCCGGGTCGCCGCCGGCGCTGAGCAGGCGCAGCGCGGCGGCGCGGTAGAGCGCGCCGGTGTCGAGATGGGCGAGGCCGAAGCGCTCGGCCAGCCGCTTGGCCAAGGTGCCCTTGCCGGCGGCGGCCGGCCCGTCGATGGCGATGATCACGGGCTTTGTTCCGCAGCCGCGGGGGCGGACCGAGCGCCGGTCATGGGCAAGCACGGGACGATGGTCCGTAAAGGGTCGCCCATCGGGCGCACGACAAGCGCCCGGGCGACGCGCCAGACGACGCCGCCCGCGACTGGCCGTGCCACCGTGCAGAGCCCGATCGTCTTGCGGATATCCGGGCGGACTTGCGTCGGCGCTTCGCTCAAGCCCACCGGCCGTCCGTTCAATAAGCCTTGGGCAGACCCGCCTGCTTCAGGATTGCATTGGCGGTGTGCCGTGACTTCAACTTTGGCCGGAATCGAGAAGTTGCGCTGACTGACGGGGCTGAACCAAACCTCGTGGCTGCCCTTGCCCGACCGTATCCGACGACAGTTCGCGTCCCTCAGGCGCCGCTCCAGGTCGCGCCGGAAGTCGGTCATTCGGCGGGCACGTGGACCTTTTCCTCGCGCCGGGAGGTAACCACCAAGCAGACTTCGGCCGGCCCGCGGACACCGCAGTTCAGCTCGAGCAGGTCGGGGGCCACGAGCTTGACCTCCTCGATCAGCTTCTCGAGCGTGTCGGCCTCCGCCACCAGCCCGGGGACGTCGTCGCTGGTCGCGATCCACACGCCGGCCTCGGCGTCCCACTCGCCACGGACCGCGTAAACGCGCCCCGCCTTGGTGTCGTCTTGGTCTGACATGCCGACTCCAGGATATGGCCGGCGGCGACGGCCCGGCAAGCCTTGCGCGGTGGCCGGCCGGCAATCGTGACGATCACGACGGCTCCCGCTCCTGCACGATGGCGGCGCCGAGGCCGCCCATCAGCTCTGCGAAGCCGGGGAAGCTGGTGGCGATCATGCCGGCGTCGTCGACCGTGACCGGCGCCCGCGCGGCGAGCCCGAGCACCAGGAACGCCATGGCGATGCGGTGGTCCATATGGGTCTTGACCACGCCGCCGCCGGGCGGCGGGCCTGCGCAGCCGGTGATCGTCAGGCTGTCGGGCCCGGCCTCGACGGCGACGCCGTTGGCGGCGAGCCCGGCCTCGATCGCGGCCAGCCGGTCGCTCTCCTTGACCCTGAGCTCGCCCAGCCCCTCGAGCCGGGTGACGCCGTCGGCGCAGGCGGCGGCGACGGCGAGGATCGGGTACTCGTCGATCATGCGCGCCGCGCGCGCCGCCGGCACGGTGATGCCGCTCAGGCGCGAGGCGCGGGCGGTGATGTCGGCGACCGGCTCGCCGCACTGCTCGCCGGTCGGGGCGATGTCGAGGTCGGCGCCCATCTCGCGCAAAGTGTCGTAGAGCCCGGTGCGCAACGGATTGACGCCGACCCCGCGGAGCGTCACCTCAGAGCCCGGAACCAGCAGCGCCGCGATCAGCGGGAATGCCGCCGACGAGGGGTCGCCCGGAACCTCGAGCCGCGTCGCCCGGAGCTCCGGCTGGCCGGTCAGCGCGACCACGCGCGCGCCGTCAGCGTCCGCGGCGACCGCGACCTCGGCGCCGAACAGGCGCAGCATGCGCTCGGTGTGGTCGCGGCTCGCCACCGGCTCGATCACCGTGGTGCGCCCGGGCGCGTTGAGGCCGGCGAGCAGGACCGCCGACTTGACCTGCGCCGAGGGCACCGGCAGGCGGTACTCGATCGGCACCGCATCGCCGGTGCCGAGCACCGTGATCGGCAGCCGCTCGCCGTTGGCGCAGGCGAACCGGGCGCCGAAGCGCCTGAGCGGCGCCGTCACCCGCGCCATCGGGCGGGCGCGCAGCGACTCATCGCCCGTGACCACCGCGCACAACGGATGCGTGGCGAGCATGCCCATCAGCAGCCGCGCCGCGGTGCCGCTGTTGCCGAGGTCGAGCACGTCGGCGGGCGGGCCGAGCCCGCCGATGCCGACGCCGGCGATGCGCCACGCGCCGGGCGCGGTGCGCTCGACGCCCGCGCCGAGCAGGCGCAGCGCCCGCGCGGTAGCAAGCGTGTCCGCGGCCTCGAGCAGGCCGTCGATCACCGTCCCGCCGGCGCTGAGCGCGGCCAGCATCAGCGCGCGGTGCGAGATCGACTTGTCGCCGGGCGCACGCACTTGGCCAACGAGCGCGCCGGCCGGGCGAGAGGTCAAGGGTTGCACGATGCGCCGCCTGCCGGTCCGGTTTGCGCGCGACACCTAGCACGGTTCGGGTCGGCGCGCGAGCCGCGGCGCGCGGTCGGTTTTGCTTTGACAAGCGGGGAGCGAGCATGGCAAAGGCCCGGTCCCATGGGAACTTCTGAACAGGAGGTCCGATCTTGGCCAAGGCTGTACTGGGACAGAAGCACAGCTGCCGCGAATGTGGCGTGAAGTTCTACGATCTCGCCCGCCAGCCGCCGACCTGTCCCGCCTGCGGCGCACCCATCCAGTCGACCGACAAGCCGCGGCCGCGGCGCGCGCCCGCGCCCGAGCCGCGGAAGGCGGTGACCGCCGTCGCCGCGCCAGAGGTCGAGGAGGTGGCGCTCGACGAGGATCTCGAGATCGAAACCGAGGATCTCGAAAAGGAGATTGGCGACGACATCGAGGCCGAGGACGAAGAAGAGGGCGGCGACCTGATCGAGGATGCCTCGGAGCTCGGCGAGGACGACACCACCGTCGCCGGCGTGGTCGGCGAAGACGAGCGCTGAGCCCGCGCGCCGCCCAGCGAGGACCAAGTTAAGCCTTGCCTGGGTGCGGCGCGCTGACTAGGTTCTGGGCCGGCGCGGCGGCGGTGTCCGCCGCACCTCCCACGGGGCCATAGCTCAGTTGGGAGAGCGCTTGAATGGCATTCAAGAGGTCGGGGGTTCGACTCCCCCTGGCTCCACCAATCGACTCGAGGGGTCGGGCTGGCGCAGCCTGGCCCCTTTCACTTCCGAAACGGAGCTCGATCGGCGCGGCGCTTCGATGGTCAGGGGCGGGTCAACCGGTGGCGGGCTAACTTGTCCGCCGGCGCCGACGGCGATTGTGCGCGGCATCGGTCCAGGGCACGCTGGATCGTTGCGCGAGCGCAATGCCCAGGCCCGCGTTCGCGTCCGCGCACGCTCGTCGTAGGGGAGGTCACAATGCACCGTCCGGCAATCGTCCTGGCCTGCGTCCTGTGTGCGGCGCAGGCACAGGCGCAAGAGGCTCTCACGCCCGAGCAGGCGAAATGCATCCTCGACTATATCGACGCCGCCAAGACCGCCCAGGGCGCGCGCGACATCAGGACCGCCTGTGTCGACTACCGGGGAAAGGACCCGGAGCTGTTCAGCTGCGTGATCAAGCAGCAGGTCAAGGCGCACAGCGACGCCGGCGCGGACGCGATTCGCGAGGCATGCCAGGCGATGAAGACGCAGTAGCGGCGCGTCGAGCCCGCGAACGGGGCCAACGGATGCCTGGCTAACGTGTCCGTTCGCCGCCGGCGGCGAGCAGGCTCTAGCGAGATGCGCCGAGCACCGCGTCGAGGATCTGCTGGCGGGTCGGGAAGGTGGCCATGCTGGCCATGCCGGCCTCGCCCTCGCGCCAGGCCCAGCGCACGACGCCGTCCCGGTCGATCAGGAAATGGCCGGCGCCGGTCATGCCGTGCTGATCGAAGATGCGCTGGTCGACGGCATCGAGCTCGAAGCCGTCCTTCTTGTTGAGCGCCCAGTTCGCCTCGACCGGCGACATCGGCGCATCCAGCTCACCGGTCGGGTCGACCTTGAGCGCCATGAACTCGTCCATGTTGACCAGCCCGCGCGGCCAGTCGGTCGGCCCCTCGGTCGCCTGCAGCCGCCCCAGCCCGTAGCGCGCATGGGTGCGCCAGTCGGGGTCGGCGCCGATGTCGATCCTCACGGTCTGGCTGCGGTAGTAGCCGCGCATGCGCGCGGGCTCGGTGTTGATCACCGCGACCACCTTGATGCCCTCGTCGTTCAGGCGCGGGGCGATGCCGTTGAGCAGCGCCACCTGGCGGCGGCAGAACGGGCAGTGCAGGCCGCGGAACAGGCCGAGCAGCACGTTGCTCCGCCCGCGATAGGCACTGAGGGTAACCTCGCGCGCCGGATCGAGCCCGGGCAGGGTGAACTCGGGCGCGGGGTCGCCGACCCCGACCGCGCTCTGCACCTGTTGCTGTGCCATTGGCTCGCTCCTCTCACCGTCTGATTTCGCGCAACTGCTGGCACGACCGGCGCCGGTCAGTCAACCGCTGGGTCGGGAACGGCAGCGAGGCTACAGCCTGGGCTCGCGCAGGCCGGCGGCGCGGGCGACGAAGCGCACGAACTCGTCCGCCGGCAGCGGCGCACTGACCAGGCGGCCCTGGATCTCGTCGCAGCCGAGGTCGCTCAGCAGGTTCGCCTGGCGGGTGGTCTCGACCCCTTCGGCGAGCACGTGCATGCCGAGGCTGTGGCCGAGGTGGATGATCGCGCGCGCGATCGCCGAATCCAGCGGGTTCGAGGTGATGTCGCGCACGAACGACTGGTCGATCTTCAATTTTCCGACCGGGAACTTCTTCAGGTAGTTGAGCGACGAGTAGCCGGTGCCGAAGTCGTCGATCGACAGCTCGACGCCGAGCTCGACCAGCCGGTTGAGCGTCGCGGTCGCCTGGGCGACGTCGGGCATCAGCGCCGACTCGGTGATCTCGAGGCCGAGCATGCGCGCTTCCACGCCGGCGCCGAGCAGGCTCGCGCGCACCTTGTCCAGGAGCGCCTGGTCGCGGAACTGCGCCGCTGAGACGTTGACCCAGACCGGCACCATCAGATGGCCCTTGCGCGCCCACTCGGCGAGCTGGGTGCAGCAGCGGTCGAGCGCCCACTCGCCGAGCGCCAGGATCAGCCCGGTCGCCTCGGCATGGGCGATGAACTCCGCCGGCGCGACCAGGCCCTGCTCGGGGCGGTGCCAGCGCAGCAGCGCCTCGCCGCCGATCACGACCCCGTCGGCGAGGCGGATCGTGGGCTGGTAGTGGAGCACGAACTGGTCCTCGGCGAGCGCCCGGCGCAGGCCCTCGGTGACCGCCATGCGCTGCTGCGCCTGGCGGGTCATCTCGCTGGCGTAAAACTCGAGCCGCCCCGGCGCCAGGGCCTTGGCGCGGTGCAGCGCGAGGTCGGCGTTCTTCATCAGCTCGCCGAGCTCGCCGGCGTCGTCGGGGAACAGGGTGATGCCGACGCTGGCGCCGGTATGCACCGGCTGGCCGTCGATCACCACCGGCCCCGACAGCGCCGCCAGCGCGCGCTGGGCCAATGCCGCCGCCTGCTCGGCGTCGGCGACCTGGGTCTGGATGACGGCGAACTCGTCGCCGCCGAGCCGCGCCACGGTGTCGCCGCCGCGCGCGCAGCCGCGCAGCCGCGCCGCCACCTCGACCAGCACCCGGTCGCCCGCGGCATGGCCCAAATTGTCGTTGATGTGCTTGAAGTGGTCGAGGTCGAGCAGCAGCACCGCGACCTTGCGCCCGTCGCGGCGGGCGAGCGCGAGCGCCTGCTCGAGCCGGTCCTGGAACAGGCTGCGGTTGGGCAGGCCGGTGAGCGCGTCGTGGTGGGCGAGGAAGCGGATCTGCTGCGCGTTCGACTTGTGCTCGGTGACGTCGCTGGCGATGCTGATGACGCTGCCGTCGGCGAGCCGCCGCTCGTTGACCGACAGCCAGCGCCCGTCCTGGCGCGCGAGCTCGACCGGGCCCGACGGCGAGCGGTGCTGGTCGAGCCGGCGGGCGATCCAGTCGTCGGCGCAGCCCTCGGCCTGCGGGTAGAGGCCGCGCGCGACCGCGGCGCGCAGATAGGTCTCGTAGTCGACCCCCGGCCGCCACAGCTCGCCGAGCGCGGCCTCGATCGCCCGGCTCGCCCGGTTGGCCAGCACCAGCCGGTCGTCGGCGTCGAACAGCGCGATCAGCTCGGGCACGCCGTCGATCGCCGTGGCCAGGCGCTCGACCGCGGTCGCGGCCTCGGCCGAGGCGGCCTGCAGGCCGGTCACGTCCGAGCCGCTGACCAGCACCAGGTCGTGGTCGGCGCCGTCCAGCCGGCGCGCCTGCACCGCGAGCCACAGCGGCGCGCCGTCGAGGCGGCGGAAGCGCAGCACGCCTGCGGCCGCCTCGACCGGCGCCGCCTCGCCGGCGAGCACCGCCTCGGCGGCCGATGCCGGCCCGGCGCCGCGGTCCAAGAGCGAGGCCACCGGCCGGCCGATCAGCGCCTCGGGCGCCGCGGCGGCGAACCGGCGCGCGCCCTCCTGATTGACGAACACCACCCGGCCGTCGGCGTGGACCAGCAAGGTGACCGGGGCATTGTCGACCAGGCTGCGATAGCGCTCCTCGTTGAGCCGGTGCTGCAGGGCATCGCGCTTGAGCTCGGTGATGTCGGTCCAGGTGCTGACCGTCGAGCCGTCCGCGAGCCTGGTCTCCGACACCCTGAGCCAGCGCCCGAGGCCGGTCTCGACCTCGAACGCGGCGCCGGGCGCGCGATGGGCGGCGATGCGCCGGCGCATCCAGTCCTTGCTGTCGTGACGCGCGGCCGGCACCGCGCCGGCCTGGATCGCGCGGTACAGGAGCGCGTCGAACGGCACGCCGGGGCGAACCTGGTCGGCGACCTCGGGGATCAGCTCGACGAACCGGCGGTTGAACGCGACCAGCCGGTCCTCGTCGTTCCACACCGCGACCGCCACGTCGGCATGCCACAGGGCGGCGGCCAGGTCGGCACGCGTGGCCGCGTGCGGCTGGGACGCCTGCTCGCTCACGCGGTCCCCCTTGCGCGACGGCATGCCATTGCGATCGGCGCGATCATAACAGCACGGTGACTCGCGCAACACCGCGCCACGGTGAGATTTTGCAACACTGAGTCGGACGCGCAACAGGTGGCGGCCTTGACCGCATCGCCGGCGGCCGCGACAGTCGCCGCCATGACACCGACCGCCGCCACCATCCGTCCCGCGCCATGTGCGGCCGCTACAGCCTGACCTCGCCCGCCGAGGCGATGGTGGCGCTGTTCGACGCCGGCCCGCTCGCCGGCTTCCAGCCGCGCTACAACGTCGCGCCGAGCCAGGCCATGCCGGTGGTCCGCCACGCCGAGGCGGGCGGGCGCGAGTGGGCGTGGCTGCGCTGGGGGCTGATCCCGTCCTGGGCCAAGGACCCGGCGATTGGTAACCGCATGATCAACGCGCGCTCGGAGTCGGTGGCCGACAAGCCGGCGTTCCGCGCCGCCTTCCGCCGCCGCCGCTGCCTGGTGCCGGCCGACGGCTTCTACGAATGGCAGCAGCAGGGCGGCGTCAAGCAGCCCTGGCGCATCACGCTGGCCGAGGGCGGGCCGTTCGCTTTCGCCGGGCTGTGGGAGCGCTGGTCACCGGGCGCGGGCGAGGCGGTCGAGACCTATACCATCCTCACCACCGCCGCCAACCGCAGCCTGGCGCCGATCCATCCGCGCATGCCGGTGATCCTCGCGCCGGAGCATTACGCGGTCTGGCTCGGCGACGGCCAGGCGGCCGATCCGCGGCTGCTCGAGCCGCTGCTCGCGCCCTACCCGGATGCGCGTCTG
>DASWHU010000208.1:0-11236 GCA_036398035.1 Alphaproteobacteria bacterium
TGTGCGCGCGCGAGCGCGCCACCGGCTTCGCCGCCAACGAGCACGGCGTCGGCGCCGGGGCGCGGCTCACCGTCTATTGCTCGGCGGAATGCCACTCCTCGATCGAGAAGGGGGTGACGGTGGCCGGGATGGGGCGCGCGAGCCTGCGCAAGATCGCGGTCGACGACGCGTTCGCCATGCGCGCGGACGCGCTTCATGCGGCGATCCGCGCCGACCTCGACGCCGGCCTCACGCCCGCGGCGGTGGTCGCCGCGATCGGCACCACCGGCTCCTCAGCGATCGACCCGCTCGCCGCCATCGCCGACATCTGCCGGCGCACCGGCGCCTGGCTGCACGTCGATGCCGCTTATGCCGGCAGCGCGCTCTTGCTGCCGGAGAAGCGCTGGATGATCGAGGGCATAGAGCACGCCGACAGCTTCGTGTTCAACCCGCACAAGTGGCTGTTCACCAACTTCGACTGCTCGGCGTTCTTCGTCCGCGACCCTCAGCACCTGGTGCGCACGCTCGCCATCCTGCCCGAGTTCCTGCGCACCCGCGAAGGCGACGCGGTGCACAACTTCCGCGACTGGGGCCTCCAGCTCGGCCGGCGGTTCCGTGCGCTCAAGCTGTGGTTCGTGATCCGCAGCTACGGGGTGGAGGGGCTGAGGGAGCGGATCGGCGCGCATATCGACATGGCGCAGCGGCTCGCGCGCGCCATCGAGGCATCGGGCGACTTCGAGCTGCTGGCGCCGGTGCCGCTCGCGCTCTTGTGCCTGCGCTACCGGCCGCGCGGGATCGACGACGAGGCGGCGCTCGACCGGCTCAACCAGCAGCTGATGGAAGCGGTCAACGACTCAGGGAGCGCCTATCTCACCCACACCCGGCTCGGCGGGCGGTTCGCGATCCGGTTCTCGATCGGCCAGACCACGACCGAGTGGCGCCATGTCGAGGCGGCGTGGCGGGCGCTGAATGAGGCCGCGCACGCGCTCGATGCCGCCGCCGTGGCGGCGTCATGACTCCGCGGCCGGAAAGCGCAGGAAGCTCGCCGCGGCGAGGCCGTAAAGCGCGAGCGCGATCAGCACCACCGCGCTGAAGCCGAAGCTCATCGCCAAGAGCGCGGCGAGTACCGCGCTCGCCACCGAGGCGCAGCCGTTGACCCCCCACGCCCACGGCACCAGCGCCGGCGCGCGCCTGGCGACCACCTGGAGCGCGAGCGGGAACGGCATGCCCATCCAGAACGCGAGCGGCGCGATGAGCGCGAGCGAAATCGCCACCTTGGCGGCATCGCCAAGTCCCATCAGCGAGGCGAACAGCGGCGGCAACGCGGCCAGGTAGACGAGCGCGGTGATCGCGATCGCCGCGACCGCGACCGCGACCGTCGCGCGCGGCCCGCGCCGCTCCGCGAGCCTGGGCGCGACGCCGGCGCCGAGCCCGGCGAACACCAGGAACGCGCACAGCACCACCGCCACCGCATAAAGCGGGTGGCTCAGGAACAGGATGAAGCGCTGGATCGAGGCGACCTCGACGAACAGGAAGGCAAGCCCGATGGCGAGGAAGTAGAGCGCGACCGCCCCGCGCCCTGGTACCGGCGCGATGCCGGTACGGCGGAATCCAAGCGGCACCAGCACCAGCACCAGCGCGAGACCCAGCGCCTGCACCAGCGTCGCGCACAGGATCAGGTAGCCCCAGTCGAGCATGCCGGCGCCGCCCTGGGCGCGGATCGCGAGCAGCTCGGGCAGTGCGCGCCAGCGGAAGAAGTCGAAGAAGTACGGCCGGTCGTCGGTCGCCGGCGTGATGTCGAACTTGTAGCGCTCAACGAAGCGCGCCCGGTCGGGGCCGAGCAGCGCGACCATCGCGTCGTAGAAGTACGGCGCATCGAGGACATTGAACCGGTTGGCCTCGGCGCGGCCCATGCCCGGCGCGTAGGCGAGGTCGAACGAGCGCGCGTCCGCAAAGCTCTTGAGCCTGGCCACATCCTCGCCGGTGATCGCGCCGTTCTTGACCAGGAGCGTGATCGTGCTCCAGCTGCGCAGCGCGGCGAGCGAGGCCGCCGGCGCGGCGCCAGTCGCGCGCAGCGCTTCGGCCGCGGTCGCGAACAGCTTGAGCGCATCGCGCGGCGGCACCCGCACCCAGCGCGTGATCGCGAGCCAGCCGCCGGGGGCGAGCCGGTCGAGATAGTCGCCCAGCGCCTCGACGGTGTAGAGGTAGCTTTCGCTCAAGCCCCGCGAGCCGAGCGTGGCCGCGGCGAGCGAGTCCAACAGCGGCATCTGGATCAGGTCGTAGCGGGCGCGCGCGCCGGCGACGAAGCCGCGCGCCTCGGCAATGTGCACATGCACATCGGGTCGGTCGTAGAGGTGGCCGGCGAAATCGGCGAAGCTCTCGCGCACCAGGTCGACCACCGCCGGGTCGAGCTCGACCGCATCGACGCTCCGCGCCCCATGATAGAGCGCTTGCAGGACATCGGCACCGCCGCCGGCGCCGAGCACCAGCGTGCGCGGGGCATCGAGCAGCCGGTAGGGCGCGGCGGAGGTGGTATCGCCGAGATAGGACAGCGGCGCGAGCCGGCCGTCGAAAGCGGTGATCGCGCTCGGGCCCTCGCCGTCGACAAAGACGCCGAGCTGCGCCGGCGGCTCGCCGGCACTCGTCAGGCTCAGCCCGGGCGCATGGCGCAACGGAACGCGCGGGCTCTCGACCACGCTGACCAGGCCGAGCGGGCTCGAGCGCTCGGCCACCACCCTGGTGCCCGGAATCAGCAACGCCTGCTGGAGGGCCTTGAACTGCGACGGCATCAGCGCGGTCCAGGCGGGCGGCAGCGCGAGCGCGATTACTCCCGCGGCGAGCGCGAGCCCGGCAATCAGCGGTATGCCGATCCGGCGCGGCGCGGCAAGCGCGGCGACGACCGCCGCGCCGAGGCCGGCGAGCGCGATCGCGCGCAGCGCGCCCGCCGCCGGGATCGCGAACAACAGCGCGACGATGCCGAGCGCGCCGGCGCCGGCGCCGGTGAGGTCGGCGCGATAGACCGCGCCGATGCGTGCGGGGAGCGACGCGAACGAAAGCCCGACACAGTTGGCGGCGCAGAAGAACGGCACCGCGAACAACAGGTAATAGGCGCCGAGATACCACAGCTGCGCCGGCGCCCAGACCACCTCTAGCGGATTGAACGGCAACCATTGGACGAGCGCGAAGGCGGCGAGCGCGGTGAGCCCGAACAGCGCCGCATTGGCCGCCAGCGCGAGCGGATAGGCGCGGCTCAGGCGTTCGCGCGTGAACGCCAGAAAGGTGCCGCTGGCGCCGTAGCCGAGCAGCGCGATGCTGATCACCATGTAGGCGAAGTGATGCCACTGGATGATCGCGAACAGGCGCATCAGCAGCACCTCGTAGGCGAGCACGCCCGCCGAGACGATGGCGATCGCGGCCAGCGGCATGGGATTGCGGACTACAGCGTCGTCCGCTCGCGCCGATCCGGTCCCCCCTCACCCTTCCCTCTCCCCCTGCGGCTCGCGGGGGGAGAGGGTTGCGCAGGGTTGGCGCGGCGCATGCCGCGCCTTACCCGGAGCTGGGTGAGGGGGGCGGGCGCATCCGAGCGCGACATGATTCGCCTAATGCTCGCCCGTCAGCGGCACGAACGCGACCGGCAGCAGCTGGCGCGTGCGCACGGCGCCGTCGCTGCCGACCTCTATCAGCATCAGGTACTGGACCGAGAACGGGCCGCCGACCGGGATCACCATCCGCCCGCCGGGCTTGAGCTGGCGCACCAGCGGCGGCGGCACATGGCTCGCTGCCGCGGTGACCACGATGCCGTCGAACGGCGCCGATTCGGGCCAGCCGTAATAGCCGTCGCCGGTGCGGGTTGCGACGCGGTCGTAGCCGAGCCCGGCGAGGCGGGCGCGCGCGGCCTCGGCGAGCTCGGGAACGATCTCGATGGTGTAGACCCGCGCCCCCAGCTCGGCGAGCACCGCCGCCTGATAGCCTGAGCCGGTGCCGATCTCGAGCACCACGTCGCCCGGCTCGGGGTCCAGCAGGTCGGTCATCAGCGCGACGATGTAGGGCTGCGAGATGGTCTGGCCGGAACCGATCGGCAGCGGCCGGTCGGCGTAGGCGAGCCCGTGCAGCGACGCCGGCACGAACCGGTCGCGCGCGACGCGCCCCATCACGCGCAGAACGGGCGCGGCGATATGGTCGCGGCCGATCATTGCCGCGGCGCCGCGGGCGTGGCCCTCGATCACGGCGATCATCGCCGCCCGCTGCTCGGCGACGTCGTCCGCCGCCGCCGCCGGGACCGAGGCGCAAAGGCAAAGCGCGGCGGCAAGCGATCGTCCGATCCGTCCGGTCATCAGCATCTCGGCGCCGAGTGTAGCGGCTGGCGGCGGCGGCCGCGCGCTCAGCGTATCGGCGCCGGGCAGGCGAGCGGCGCGGCGGCCAGGTCGCTCGCGAACCGGGCGAGCAAGGCGGCGAGGGCGCTGTCGAACGCCTGTGCGGTGGCGGCCATGTCGAGGTCGGCCGCGGGCTGCTCGGCACGATAGGTGCGGTGCAGCAGCAGGGCGCGGTCGTTGATGCGCTCGAGCATCAGCTCGACCTCGATCACGGCGAGCGACGGCGCGCCGGCCGTGACCACCTGCTCCATGCGCCTGAGCGTGCCGGTCAGGCGGCAGCCGGCGGGCCGGCGCGACCCGGCCTCGGCGACGTCGGTGGCGAGATTGGCGGCGCGCATGTAGTCGAGAAGCACCGCGCTCAGCATCTCGGGCGGGCTCTCGACCCAATATTGGTAATTGTGCTGCTCGAGGCGGTTCGGCCATTCGCGCGAGGTGTAGAGGATCGGGCGCTGGCTGAGCAGGCCGTCGGCGCGCAACCGCTCGACGACGACGGTGCCCTCGATCGGCGGCGTCTGGTAGGGCTGCGGCGGCGGGGCGCCGGCGAGGCGGTAGAACTGGTCGCGCGGCACCGGCGGCTGGCTGCACGCGGCCAGCGCCAGCAGCGCGGCCAGCAGCGCCGTACCGGCTGCCCGCCACGCCTCGCTTGCCGATCGCCGCTGTCGCCCCCCAGTGCTCGGCGGCACGCCGCCAGCCCCCGCTCCAATCGTCACTGCGCCGCGCCCGGCCCCGCGGTCTCGGTCTGCGCCGTACCCCCGATCAGGAGACCCGGGTTGAGCCGGATCTGGCGGCTGAACTCATACATGTTCCGGCTGGTCCCTTCCATGTTGTAGGTGATCGAGTCGATGCGCCCGGCGATAGTCTCGATGGTGTAGCGCAGGTCGACGATGGTGCCTTCTAAGTCGCCCTTGTTGTCGGCCATCAGCTCGCGCACCTGGCCGAGCACGACCCGCGCGTCGCGGCCGACCGCGGCGAGCTCGGCGCTGGTCTCGGCGAGCTGGCCGCTGAGCTCGGCAACGTTGGTGAAGGTCTGCGACACCGCCCGGGCATTGTCGTCGCTGAGGAACAGGTTGGCGCGCTCGACCACGCCGGTGGCGGTGGCGACCGTGGCTTGCATCTCCGCGATCAGCTGCTCCATGTCGCTCTGCAGCGCCGCGGGCAGCGCCGCGTACTGGTCGCTGAGGCGGCCGAGATCGTCGGTCACCCAGGTGTTGATCTGGGCCATCGCCGCGGTCGCCTCGACGATCAGGGTGCGCGCTTCGGTGATCAGCTCCTGGCCGCCGCCGACCAGCCCGGGCAGCGCCGCCAGCCCGGTCTCCTCGCCGGCCCGGATCTCGCCGCCGGCGTTGATGAACTCCGCCTTGCGGCCCGCGGCGATGCTGAGGGCGCGGCCCGAGAGAAGATTCGGCTGGGTGATCAGCACCTTGCTGTCGACCGGGATCCTCAGCTCGGCGAGCACGCTGATCTGGACCTTGAACGTGGTCCGCCGGTCGGCCACGTCCGGCAAGATCGCCTCGACCTGGCCGGCCAGGAAGCCCTCGTAGAACACCGGGGTGCCGAAGGTGATGCCGGCGACGTTGGCGTAGCGCGTGTAGTAGCGCTCGGTCTCCGCGCCGCGGCCGCCGAGCACTGTCAGCAGGCCGATCAGGCCGGCGACCATGACCAGGACGAACAGGCCGACGACGAAATAGCCGACTCGACTGGGACGCATGGCCGCGGCTCCCCGGTTGTCAGATCCAGCTCGCGAGCTCGGCCTCTTCGGGGACGCCCTCGAGCAGGTCCTGGACCCGCTGCGAGCCCCTGGCGCGCAGTTCCTCGAGCGTCCCCGTCATCAGGATCTCGCCCTTGTCCAGCATGATGATGCGGTCGGCGATCTTGAACGCGCTCGTGCGCTCGTGGGTGACCACCACCACGGTCATGCTCATCGCCTCGCGCAGGCGCAGGATCAGGTCGTCGATGGCGGCGGAGACCGCCGGGTCGAGGCCGGCCGAAGGCTCGTCGCACAGCAGCAGCTTGGGGTCCATCATGATCGACCGCGCCAGCGCCGCCCGCTTCAGCATTCCGCCCGACAGCTCGGACGGAAGCTTGTCGGCGGTGCGGGCATCGAGGTTGACCATCGCGAGCTTCATCCGGGTCATGATCTCCATCTGCTCTTCGGCGAGCCGCGCATGCTCGCGCAGCGGCAGCCTCAGGTTCTCGCCGACGGTCATCGAGTTGAACATCGCCCCGCCCTGGAAGGCGACGCCGACGCTCTTGCGCAGCTCGTACATCTCGCGCTGGCCGAGATTGGTGAGGTCCTTGCCCAGGATGCGGAGACGGCCGCTGGTCGGGCGGTCGAGCGCCATGATCTGGCGCAACAGCGTGCTCTTGCCCGAGCCGCTGCCGCCCATGATGCACACGATCTCGTTGTCGAGCACGGTCAGGTTCACGCCTTTGAGCGTCGGCTCTAGGTTGCCCGGAAAATGGGTGACCAGATCCTCGACCTCGATCACCGGCGCGCGGTCCGGTGCCGGCGTCGGCTCGATCGGGGGCTGGGGAACGCCGCTCTCGGTCATCAGCTTCGGGTGAGCACGAAGATGAACAGCATGTCGGTGATGATGATGCCGGCGATCGACACGACCACCGTGCGGGTGGTGGCGCGCCCGACCTGCTCGGCGCCGCCCGAGACCGCGAACCCGTTGACCACGGCGGTGACCGCGATCAGGGCGGCGAAGATCGCGCTCTTGGCGATGCCGTGCATGACGTGGCCGACCGTGAGCACCTCGAGGGACTTGTCGGCGTATGCCTGAAACGACATGCCGAGCTCGAGCTGCGTATACAGCGCGCCGCCGAACATGCCGACGACGTCGGCCCAGAAGGTCATCAACGGTACCAGCGTCACCATCGCCACCAGCGCCGGCACCACCAGGTAGCGAACCGGATTTATGCCCATCACGCGCAGGGCATCGATTTCCTGGCTAATCACCATCGTGCCGATGCGTGCGGTCAGCGCCGAGCCCGACCGGCCGGCGACCAGGATGCCCATGATCAGGGGCGCGAACTCGCGCGTGACCGACAACGCGACCGCAAGCACGACCTGGCTTTGGGCACCGAAGGTCTTGAGCAGGTCGATCCCCTGCATGGCCAGCGTGATGCCGATGATCAGCGACAGGGTGGTCGCGATGGGCAGCGCCCGGATGCCGATCTCCAGCATCTGGTCGACCACCGAGGAGGCGCGGACCGGCTGGTTGCGGAAGCGGCCGAACAGCAGGAAGTACAGGCTTTGGAGCAGCAGCACGGTGGCGTAGCCGATCTCGGTCACCGTCCCGGAGCAGCCCGCGACCATGCGCACGGTGGCGCGGCCGATCTGCTCGACCAGGGTCGGCATCGCCTGCGGTGGGGATTGGTCGGCCATGGCCGGAGCTCAAGCCTGCGGACCTGCCGCGCGGGCCATGCTCAGCTGGCGCGGGCAGCCGCATCGGCCACCGAATCGTAGATCTGGAACACCTTCTCCAGATGGGCGAGCTGAAGGACGCGGAGCGCGGCGCCGCTCACCGCCACCAGCCCGAAGCGGGCGCCGGAGGTCTTGGCGCTCTGGTAGGCCTCGATCAGGCTGGCGACCCCGGAGCTGTCGATATAGTCGACCGAGGACATGTCGACCACCACGTCGCCCTTCTTCTCGACCAGGTCGAGCAGCACCCGCCGGGCGTGGGGCGAGGAGTTGAAGTCGATGTCGCCGGTGAAGGCGGCGACGGCGAGGCCGTGCTCCTCTCTGACTTCGGTTTCCATCTCGGCCCGCCCTGAGCCTCCATTCAGCCGCCGGTCGCCATTGTAGCCGAATTCGGCCGTCGCGGTTCAACCGTGGCGGCGGCGCGCGTCACGCGATTCGCTTGACCATGCGCAGCCGGTTGCCCGCACCCTCGGGCGGGGTCAGGAACACGACGCGGTCCATGCACTCGTGCATGAAGTGGGTGCCGAGCCCGCCGGGGCGCAGCTCCTCGATCGGGCGCGGCCGGAGCACCTGGGGATCGACCGGGGGCGCGAAGTCAACGATCTCGACCACCAGCTCGCCACCCGAGACCGCGAGGTCGAGGATTAGGTCGCCGTCCTGGCGCTCGCGGTAGCCGTGCTCGAGCACGTTCATGCACGCCTCGTTGACCGCGATCACGATGTCCTCGGCGCAGCCGTCGCTGCACCCCGAGATCACGGCGGCGTCGCGCACCACCGAGCGGATCAGCCTGAGCCGGTCGGAGACCGCCGGCACCCGCAACCTGACCAGTCTGGTGCCCGCAGCCTCGGTCATGGCCGCTCGCCCGCGCGCGCCTCCTCGATCACCATGATCGTCAGGTCGTCGTGCAGCGGCGTGTCCGGATGGACGAACTTGCTCGCGATCACCTCGAGCCGCTCCGCGGCCGGCAGCCCCGACAGGCTGCGCAGCAGCGTCTCCAGGCCGTCCGCGCCGAGCTGCTCGCCGCCGCCGATCCGGCCCTCGGTGACCCCGTCGCTGAACACGTACAGGCTGCCGTGCCCGAGCTGGGCCTCGACCTCCGGGAAGCGCGCATCCGGGAACAGCTCGGGCGAGATGCCGACCGGCGGCGCCTCGGCCGGGAAGGTGCGGCGGCTGCCGTCGGGATGGATCAGCAGCGGCGGCTCGTGGCCGGCATTGGCGAGCGTCACCTTGCCGGTGTCAGGCTCGTACAGGCCGACCACCATGGTCACGAACATGCCGCGGGTGGCGCTGTCGCAGATCTCGCGGTTGATCACGCCCAGCAGCTCGCCCGGGCGATGGATCGTCTTGCCCAGGCAACGCGCCAGGCTCGACGCCTTGGCCATCAGCAGCGCCGCCTGGATGCCCTTGCCGGTGACGTCGCCGAGGGTGAACGAGATGCGCCCGTCGCCGACCGGGAAGAAGTCGTAGAAGTCGCCCGAGACGGTCCGCGCCGGCAGGTTCAGGCCGTGGACCGGGAACGACGCCGGCTGGCGCTTGGGCAGCAGGTGCTGCTGCAGCTCCGCGACCAGCTCGAGCTCGCGCTGCACCCGCTGCTGCTCGACCAGGCTGCGGGTCAGCGTCGCGTTGCGAATCGCCATTGCCGCCGACGACGCCAGCGCCCGCAGCACCTGGCGGTCGCGCTCGTCGAACAGGCCGTCGCCGCCGCGCTTGTTGAGCACCTCAATGGCGCCGAGGTGCAGGCCCTTGACGGTCATCGGCGCGCACAGGATCGAGCGGGTGATGAAGCCGGTCGCCTCGTCGACGGCGCGGTGGAAGCGGGGATCGGCGCGCACGTCGCGCACCATCAGGCAGGCCTCCTCGGCGATGCTCTCGCCGACGATGCCCTGGCCGTATTTCAGCCTCAGGCCGGTGATGTCCGATGCGCCGACGCAGACCCGGCAGACGATCTCGGTGTCGTTATTGGTGAGCATGAACAGCGACGCCGCCTCGGCGTCGAGATAGGCCATGATCCGCCCGAGCGTGTTGCGCAGCGTCTCGTCGATGTCGAGCGACATGGTGAAGTCCTGGCCGATCGCGGCCAGCAACTCCAGGTAATCGCCGATGTCGTGGTCATCGCGCGCAATGGTCAGGCCCGCCGGGCTGCCCCGAGTCATGGCGCCATCATACCCTCTCGCCATTGGCAATGAAATTCGCCACGGGTATAGCTCGGCTCATGTGGCGTGGACACGGGCGAGGCCTGGCCCCGGCGGCCGCGGCGCTGGCCTGGCTCGCGGCCGGTGCCGGCGGGGCGGGCGAGCCCGCGCTCGAGGTGCGCCTGGCCGACATCCGGGCCTCGGGGCTGGAGATCCACGACTGCAGCCTGCGCTTCGAGCTGCGCAACGGCCTGGACATCGCCCTGAAGGGCTTCGCCGCCGAGCTGATCCTGTTCGACGCCGGCGGGCGCGAGCTGGCGCGCAAGCCGTTCGAGATGGCACGCGTCGGGCCGGGCGTCCTGCGCCGCGAGGGGCTCGGCATCAAGCTCGCGGCCGACGACCTGCCGCGCGTCACCACCGCGCTCGAGCTCCAGCACCAGTGCGACGTGCTGGCCTCGGCGGAGCTGCGCCTGCGCGCCTGCGAGAGCGATCGTGAAAGCGTGTTCGACCGCTGCCTGGCGGCGATCGCGGTGGCGCCGGGAGGCGCGCTGCCGCTCGCGCTCGCCGGCGATTCGGCCGAGGAGGCGGTCGATTACGGCGTCATCGAGACGCCGCGCGGCGCCCGCGCAGAGGCGGCCGAAAAGGTCTATTTCCCGACCCTCGGCGCGACCGTGTCGTCGATCACCGCGGCGATCGCCCGCAGCCGCTCGCTGTCCCTTGTGACCGAGGGGCTCTTGGTGGTCGAGGTGGCTGCGGGCGGGGCGGCCGCCGCCGCGGGCCTGATGGCGGGCGACGTGGTCGCCGAGGTCGACCAGGAGCCGGTGCTGCGCCCGCAGGACCTCGAGGCGGCGCTGGCGCGGGCGCGGGCGGCCGGCCATCGCTCGCTGCTGGTCCTGGTCGAGGGCGACCGCGGCGCCGACTTCCGGGTCGTGCGCCTGGAGTGACCGGCGCCCCACCGCAGCTTGATGATTGATCAGTGAACATTCTGTTGATTATTCAGACGCCCCGCCCTAAGCTGCGCCGGTCATGGCCGAGGGCCGGCTGGATCCGGGCGGAACGGCGGCGAGCGCGCGCGGCGAGCCCGCCGATGCGGTGCGGGCGCAAATCTTGCGCGCCGCCCAGGCGCGCTTCGCCCGCTACGGCTTCAACAAGACGACGATGGCGGAGATCGCCGCCGACTGCGCCATGTCGGCGGCCAACATCTACCGCTACTTCGACGGCAAGGGCGATATCGCCGCGGTCGGCACCGGCCGCTGGCTGGCCGCGCTCGAGACCGAGCTCGAGGGGCTGGCGGACGACGCCGCGCGGGCGCCCGCCGAACGCCT
>DASWHU010000209.1:0-14471 GCA_036398035.1 Alphaproteobacteria bacterium
GCTATGCCCCGTTATATCACTTGCCGCTCAAGCTGTGAGGCGTAGGAGGTTTCCCCAAGCATATTTACGCGTCAACTTTCTTACGTGGCCGAAACGAGTTGGGACGGCGATGTCTCCGCAGCGACCGCTTTGCTGGAGCCCCGGTGCTGTGAAGGCGCATTGTCACCAACTCACGTCGTTCGTGCACGGACACTGGTGCCGCAGGAGGGACTCGAACCCCCGACCCGCGCATTACGAATGCGCTGCTCTACCAACTGAGCTACTGCGGCGCAGGGCGCAGCGACCTTACGCGCGCGCTGGTCCGCGCGCAAGCGGAGGCGACGGCCGCTCAGGCCTCGCCGAGCAGGCGCTGGAGCGGGCTCGCCTCGCCGGCACGATAGGCCTCGAGCGCGAGCCGGGACTGGGCGAGGCTCGCGATCACCTGAAGCGCGTCGAGCGTCGTGTCGCCGGTGCGTGCGCTCAGGCCGAGCGCGGACAAGTCAAGGGTCCGGCTGTCCTGGCGGAGCGTGCCGCCGGGCCCAATCTCGGCGCTGGTCTCGGAGATGCGCGCGCCGGCGATGTCGAGCACGATCGAGGCCTCGGGCGTGGTCGCCTCGATGCGGAGCAGCTGTGCCTCGACCGCCAGGGTCTGCGCCGAGATGCGGCCGTTCGAGTCGACCGACAGGCTCGCGATCTGCAGCCGGAAGCTGCCGGCGGTGATGCGGATCGCCTGATCGACCAGCGGCGACAGCGACTGCGCCGCCATTGCCACCGCCTTGGCACGATGGGCCGGGTGGCGGTGCAGGTGGCGGAACAGCCGGTCGAGCGTGGCGGCGAGTCGGCCTGAGATGGTGTCGCGGTCGTCGTCGCGGCCGAACGGCACCTCGAACGGCTGGACCGGGGCCTGGGCGCCGGCAAAGGCGAACGGCGCGACGGATGCGGGCTCGAACCCGATCATGGCACTCCTCCATTCTGGAGGCGGGGCGTGCGCGTTCTGCGCCCCGCACCGCTCACCATATGGCGCCACCGGCGCGCGCCGGCCAGTTTGGATCAGCACTCCTGATCAGCTTTGGCGCTCGATCCGCAGCGCGGCGGCCGGCGCGGGCGCAAGGAGCGGATCGGCTACCACGGCGGCCACCGGCGGGGTGCGCCAGGCGAGCGAATCGACCGCGCCGCAGGCGGCACAGATCAGCGTCCAGGTACCGGCCGGCGCGCCGCAGCGCCGGCACAGCCAGACCGGATCGGGCGGCGCCTCGGCGGCCTTGCGCCACCAGCTGCGCGCGCGCTCGACATCGCCGGTCTCGGCCTCCTCGAGCTCGGCGCGCAGGCGGAAGACCGCGGCGCTCTCGCGCAGCGCCTCGGCCCGGCCCAGGTGGTTGCGCGCGGTGCCCCACAGCCCCGCCTCGATCGCCGCGCCGGCAAGCGCGACGTGGCCCTCGACCTCGCCCGGGCAGGCATCGACCAGCCGCTCGAGCGCCTTGACCTTGGCCAACGCGCCGCCGTCCGGCGCCGCCGCGGCATAGGCGCGGGCGAGGTCGGGATGGGCGCACGCCGGCCAGCTCCGCTCGATCAGCCGGCGCGCGCCGCGCGCCTGGCCGCGCGCAATCATCAGCCGCGCCGCGAGCGCGATCGCCGGCACCAGGTCGGGCTCCTTGGCGAGCGCCTTCTTTGCCAAGCCGAGCGCGCCCGCCGAGTCGCCCGCAGCGTCGGCGGCGCGCGCGCGCTCGAAGTCGAACAGCGCGCGCTTGCGCGCACCCTCCGCGTGCGCGAGCCGGCGCGCCTTGACCGCGCTCGCCACCGCCGTCTCGGCGCCGTCCCAGTTGCCGGCCGCGCTTTCGAGCTGGATCAGGTTGTCGAGCACCCAGGCGGCGTCCGGGTTGATCTGGTAGGCGCGCCGGGCAAGGGTGAGCGCGGTCGCGGCATCGCCCTTGCGCACCGCCTGGACCAGCAGCCCGCGCAGGCCCAGGAACTCGGTCTGGTCGTGCTCGAGCATGCGCCGGAAGGCGACGCCGGCGGCGCGCGAATCGCCGTCGAGCTGCGCCGCCTGGGCGGTGAGCAAGAGCGTCAGCGGCGGCTCGCCGAGCAGCGCCTCGGCGTCGCGCGCCGCCGCGCGCGCCCCCGGCGCGTCGCCCGCCGCCGCCGAAACCAGGCCACGGGTGAGCGCGCGATAGCCGCGCTGGCGCCGCCGCTCGGTGCGGAAGCGGCGAATGGTTCGCGGGCTAACCACGAGCCAGCGATAGAGATTGTAGGCGGCGGCGACCAGCGCGCCGAGCACGGCGATTGCGAGCACCAGCACCGCGACCGAGGTGTCGACCTGCCAGCCCTGCCAGCGCAAGCTGACCGCCCCCGGCCGGTCGGCGATCCACGCCGCGGCGGCCGACAGCACCGCGACCACCGCCAGGAAGGCGAGCAGGCGGGTCACGGCGCGGGCGGTTCCGAGGCCTCGGCGTGGGCGACGATGAGCACGGTGAGCGCATCGAGCGCGGCGCGCGCGTCGAGCAGTGCGCGCGCCTCGGCGAGCCATGCCGCGAGCGGCGCGGGCACCGGCCGGAGCGCGGCCAGCGCGGCCACCGCAGCGGCAAGATCGCCCGCCTCGATGTGCGCCTGCGCGCGGGCGAGGACGGCGTCCGCGTCCGTGCCCGCGACGTCGGCGCCGACGCGGCGGATGGTGACCAGGCTGCGCAGCTCGGCGAGCGCATGGCCGAGCCAGCCGTCGTCGGCGGTACCTGCGCCCTCCTTGAGCGCCGCCACCGCGACCGCGGGGAAGCGGGCGCCGAGCTCGGCCTCGGTCTCGACCCCGGCGGGCGCCGCTGCCGCCAGGCCGGCGAGTGCCGGCTGCAACGCGCTCTCGCCGGCGGCGAGCGTGCTGAGCGCATCGAGCTCGCCCTGATAGGGGCGCGCATCGGCGATGGCGGCGCGCAGCTGGCCGAGCCCGATCAGCAGCGCGCCGGCACGCCGCGCCTGGCCGCCGGTGTCGGCCTGCGCCATGCGGTCGGAGAGCGCCGCGATCCGGGTCTCGAGCGCATCGAGCCGCTGCGCGAGGTCCGCCGCCGCGTCGCGGCTGCGAGCGAGGTCCGCGCGCAGCGCCCGCTCGCGCGCCGCCAGGTCGCCGGCGAGCGCCTCGACCGCGGCCGGCGCCGCCGCCGGCGGCAGCGCCGCGAAGCGCGAGTCGACGCGCCGGGCGAGGTCGTCGAGCCGCTGCTCCAACGAGCCGATGCGCGGGTCGGGCGGCGCCTCCGCCGGCGCCGGCGCGGGCGCAAGCCACGATGCGAGCCCCAGCACCACCAGCACGCTCACCACCGCAGCCACGGCCGCTGCCAGCACCGGGGCGCGCCAGCCGCCGCCCGCCCGCGCGGCGACGCCCGGCGGCGCTTGCCGGGCTGGCAGGTCGGCGCGGATCAGCTCGATCAGCGAATCCGCATTCGCCCGCACGGCAACCACGACCCGCCGCCACAGCGCGCGCTCGGCGGCGCCGGCGACGGCCTCGCTCAGGCAGTAGGCGGTGAGCCCGGCGAGCGCGGCCTGGTGGCCGGCGGCGCGCGCCAGGGCGACGAAGGTGCGCGCGGTGCGCGGCGAGAACAGGGCGACGCCGTCGAGCGTGCCGTCGGCGAGGGCGCGGGCCGCCTCGCCGGGCAAGGCCTCGGCCGCGACCGCCTCGTACAGCACCTCGCGCCGGCAGTCGAAGCCGGCGGCGGCGAGCGCGCCCGCGAGGTCGCCCGCGGTGTGCGCGCCGGCGGCATGGAGCACCGTGCCCGCACCCGCCTCGAGCCGGTCGCGGGCGAGTTCGGCGAGCTGCTCGGAATCGCCCTCCGCGGCGAGCACGTCGGTGAACCCGGCCGCGCGCGCCGCCGCCGCCGTCGCCTCGCCGACCGCGAGCAGCGGCAGGTCGCGGCGGTCGCTGCGGGCGGCGAAGGCGCGGGCGCCGTTGGCGCTGGTTGCGAGCACCGCCTGGACGCCGGCGAGGTCGAGCGGCGGGCCCTCGCGCAGCAGCACCTCGAGCATCGGCGCGACCACGCCGTCGATGCCGGCGGCGGCGAGCCGCGCGGCCAGGGCCTCGCTGTCGGCGCGCGGCCGGGTGATGAGGATGCGCATCGGCGCGCCTACTCCGCGGCCAGGAAGCCTGCGCCCGCGCGCGCCAGCAGCCGCTCGGCGAGCGCAGCGCCGAGCGCCTCGGCGTCGGTCGCGGGCGCCTCGGCGCGGTCGGCGACCACGGCGCTGCCGTCCGGCTTCGCCAACAGCCCGCGCAGCACCAGCCGGCCGCCCGGTGCGGGCTCGGCGAGGCCTGCGATCGGGGTCCGGCAGGAGCCGTCGAGGCCGGCAAGCAGCGCCCGCTCGGCGGCGATCGCGCGCGCGGTGGCCGGATGGTCGATGCAGGCGAGCAGGGCGCGCGTGCGCGCGTCGTCCGCGCGGCAGGCGATGCCGATCGCGCCCTGGGCGATCGCGGGCAGCATCTCCTCGGCATCGAGGATCGCGGTCGCCACGTCCTCGCGGCCCAGCCGGCGCAGCCCGGCGAGCGCCAGCAAGGTGGCGTCGGCCTCGCCGCGCGCGAGCTTGTCGAGCCGGGTGCCGACATTGCCGCTGAACGGCACCACCCTGAGGTCGGGGCGGCGGTAGCGGACCTGCGCCGCGCGCCTGAGCGAGGAGGTGCCGACCACGCTGCCCGCGGCGAGGTCGCCAAGGCCGAGGCCTTCGCGCGCGATCCAGGCGTCGCGCGGGTCCTCGCGGGCAAGGTAGGCGCCGATCACCTGGCCGCCCGGCAGCCAGGTCGGCACGTCCTTCATCGAGTGCACGGCCAAGTCGATGCGGCCCGCGGCGAGCGCCTCGTCGATCTCCTTGGTGAACAGGCCCTTGCCGCCGATCTCGGCCAGCGGCCGGTCGCCGGCAATGTCGCCGGTGGTGCGGATGAGCTGGACATCGAGCGCCCCGGCCGCGCCGAGGCCGGGCTCGGCCGCGACCAGAGCCTCGCGCACCAGCGCGGTCTGGGCGAGCGCGAGCGGGCTGCCGCGGGTGCCGATGCGGAGTGCGCGGTTGGTCATACCTGCTGTGGCGGTCTATACAGGGCGTCCTTATAACCCAGCCGGGGTGCGCGGCGAACCGCGGAATGGCGCGCGCGGCGCCCCGCCGGACGGTGGCCATGCTGGTGCTCGGCATCGAGACGAGCTGCGACGAGACTGCGGCGGCGGTGGTCGGCGACGACCGCACGATTCACGCCGACCTGGTGCTGTCGCAGCTCGACGACCACGCGCCGTATGGCGGGGTGGTGCCCGAGATCGCGGCGCGCAGCCATGTCGATCATCTCGATGCGCTGATCGCGCGCGCGCTGGATGAGGCCGGCGTCGGCTTCGCCGACCTCGGCGGCGTCGCCGCGACCGCGGGCCCGGGCCTGATCGGCGGGGTGATGGTCGGGCTGACCACCGCCAAGGCGATCTGTGCCGTGCGCGCCCTGCCGCTGGTCGCAGTCAACCACCTGGAGGCGCACGCGCTGTCGGCGCGCCTGGTCGCCGACATCGCCTTCCCCTACCTGCTGCTGCTGATCTCGGGCGGCCACTGCCAGCTCCTGGTGGTCGAGGGTGTCGGCCGCTACCGGCGTCTCGGCACCACCGTCGACGACGCCCTCGGCGAGGCGTTCGACAAGGCCGCGCGCCTGCTCGGGCTCGGCTATCCGGGCGGGCCGGAGATCGAGCGCGCGGCCGAAGCCGGTAACGGCGCGCGCTACGAGCTGCCGCGGCCGATGCTGGGGCGGCCCGGATGCGACTTCTCGTTCTCGGGCCTCAAGACCGCGCTCGGCCGGCTGGTGGCGGGACTGGCCGGCGGTGCGCCGGACGCGAGCGCGACGGCCGACCTCGCCGCCTCGTTCCAGGCCGCGGTCGCCGACGTGGTGTGCGACCGGGTGCGCAACGCCGCCGCGCGCTTCCACGCCGACCATGGCCCGGGCGGCGTGCTGGTGGTCGCGGGCGGGGTCGCGGCTAACCGGTTCCTGCGCAAGCGCCTCGCCGAGGCGGCGGCGCGGCTCGGGCTTGAGCTGGTGGTACCGCCGGCCAGGCTGTGCACCGACAACGGCGCGATGGTCGCCTGGGCCGGCATCGAGCGGCTCGCGCTCGGCCTCGCCGATGGGCTCGATGCGCCGGCGCGCGCGCGCTGGCCGCTCGACGAGCGGCGCGTGCCGGTCGAGGCCTGAGATGGCGCGGCTTTCGGTGCTCGGCGCCGGCGCCTGGGGAACCGCGCTCGCGGTCCATGCCGCGCGCCAGGGCCACGACGTCATCCTGTGGGTGCGGCGCGAGGAGCTGGCGACCAGGATGGTGGCGGCGCGCGAGAACGCCGACTACCTGCCGGGGGTGGCGCTCGGCCCCAAGGTCACGATCACCGCCGCCGTCGCCGAGGCGGCGGCGCCGGTGATGCTCGCCGCGGTGCCGGCACAGTTCCTGCGCGCGGCGCTCGCCCGCGCCGCGGGCGCGGTCGCGCCCGATGCGGCGGTGGTGATCTGCGCCAAGGGCATCGAGCGGGCGAGCGGCGCGCTGATGAGCCAGGTGGTGGCCGAGGCGCTGCCCGGGCGCGGCATCGCGGTGCTGTCCGGGCCGACCTTCGCCGGCGAGGTGGCGCGCACGTTGCCGACCGCGGTCACGCTGGCCTGCGCGGACTCGCTGCTCGGCCGGGAGCTGGTCGCCCTCCTCGGCGCCGCGACCTTTCGCCCGTACCTGACCGACGACGTGATCGGCGCCCAGGCCGGCGGCGCGACCAAGAACGTGCTCGCCATCGCCTGCGGCATCGCCGCCGGGCGCCGCCTCGGCGAGAACGCGCGCGCCGCGCTGATCACCCGCGGCCTGGCCGAGATCGGCCGCCTCAGCGCAAGCCTGGGCGGGCGCGCGGAGACGCTGATGGGGCTGTCGGGGGTGGGCGACGTGGTGCTGAGCTGCACCAGCGCCTCGTCGCGCAACTACGCGCTTGGCCAGGCGCTCGGCGAGGGCGGCGCGCTCGCGGCGCTGGTCGGCGGCCGGCGCTCGGTGGCCGAGGGAGTCGACACAGCGGCCGCCGTCGCCACCCTGAGCGCGCGCCTCGGCGTCGATATGCCGATCGCGGCGGCGGTGAACGCCGTGCTCCACGAGGGCGCCGAGCTCGACGCCACTATCGCCCGGGTGCTGGCGCGCCCGTTCCGGCCCGAGGTCGGCGCCGGCTGAGGACGCGCGCTCAATCGCGCAGCAGCTCGTTGATCGAGGTCTTGGCGCGGGTGGCCGCGTCCGCCCGCTTGACGATCACCGCGCAGTAGAGCGCGGGGCCCGGCGCCGGGCCCGGCAGCGAGCCGGGCACCACCACCGCATAGGCCGGCACCCGGCCAAAGCTGACCTGGCCGCTGGCGCGGTCGACGATCTTGGTCGAGGCGCCGATGTAGACGCCCATCGCCAGCACCGCGCCCTGCTCCACCACCACACCTTCGGCGAGCTCGCTGCGCGCGCCGATGAAGCAGCCGTCCTCGACGATCACCGGCGCCGCCTGCAGCGGCTCCAGCACCCCGCCGATGCCGGCGCCGCCCGAGATGTGGCAGTTGGCCCCGATCTGCGCGCAAGAGCCCACCGTCGCCCAGGTGTCGACCATGGTGCCGGCGCCGATGCGCGCGCCCAGGTTGACGAAGCACGGCATCAGCACCGCGCCGGGCGCGATATAGGCCGAGCGGCGGACGATCGCGCCGGGCACCGCGCGGAAGCCGGCGGCGCGGAACTCGGCCTCGCCCCAGCCGGCGAACTTGGACGGCACCTTGTCGTACCACGACGCTGCCCCGGGGCCGCCCGAGATCGGCGCCACGTCGTTGAGCCGGAACGACAGCAGCACGGCCTTTTTCAACCACTGGTGCACATGCCAGGCGCCGTCCCGCTGCTCGGCGACGCGCAAGCTGCCGCGGTCGAGACCGTCGAGCGCCGCCTCGACCGCCTCGCGCGCCTCGCCCCCGGTCGCGGGCCCGATCCGCTCGCGCGCCGCCCACGCCCGCTCGACCGCCGTCTCGAGCGCGTCCGCCGTCATGGCTCGGTCGCGGCGACCGCCCCGCCCGCCTCGGCGACCGCGGCGAGCCAGGCGGCGAGGTCGTCGGTGACGTGGTCGACATGGGCGGGCGCCTCGCCGTCCGCGCCCGCCACCGGGTCGGCGCGGTCCCCGCGTGCGCGGGGATGGCGCACCCACACCGTGGTCATGCCGAGCGCCGCCGCGGGCGCGAGGTTGGCGAGGCTGTCCTCGACCAGCGCCGCGCGCCGCGCCGACACCCGGCACACGTCCAGCATGCGCCGGTAGGCGCCCGGATGCGGCTTCGGCAGCCAGCCGGCGGCGGCGATGTCGAACACCGCAGCGAAGCGGTCGGCGATGCCCAGCCGGTCGAGCACCCGCGCCGCGTGCGCTGCCGAGCCGTTGGTGAACACGACCTTGCGCCCGGCGAGCCGGTCGAGCGCCCGCGCCAGCGCCGGCGCCGGGGCAAGCGGCGACAGGTCGATGTCGTGGACGAAGTCGAGGTAGTGGTCGGGGTCGACGCCGTGGTCGAGCATCAGCCCGCGGAGCGTGGTGCCGTGGCGGTGGTAGTAGCCCTTCTGGATCGCGCGCGCGGCCGCCCGGTCGACGCCAAGCAGGCTCGAAATATATTGACCCATGCGGTCGTCGATCTGTGCGAACAGGTCGCAATCCGCGGCATACAACGTGTTGTCGAGGTCGAACACCCAGTCGTCGAGCGTGTTCGCGCGGGAGAGATCGGGCTCCGGGACCGGACCAGGCGCAACCATGGCCGCAAGGTGCAACAGGGGCCGCGAGCGCGCAAGCGCCCGCTGGAGGCGGGCGTGCGCGCCGGGCGGGACGGTGTCGGCCGGCCGACCCGGCCGCGCCGGGTCGTCCCGGTTGTGAGGGATTGAGGACGGTGCCGGCAACCAGCACGCTGATCCCGCCCTCCGGGGGTGGACACGCGGGCGCGCCTGAGCCGGTGCGCTCGCCGGCCTCGGAGCAGTTCCTTGCCGCCTATCCCGGGCCGGCGCTGCTCAGCGACGGCGCCGGGCGGGTGGTGATGGCCAACGCCCAGGCCGGCAACCTGCAGAGCGCGATCGAGGAAGGCATGGTTCCCGACCTCGCCCTGGCGCTGTCGCGGGCGCTGGCGAGCGGGGAGTCCCAGACCGCGACCGCGATCCTGCCGGCGCATCTCGGCGGCAGCGGCCTCAACCTGACCCTGGTCGCCGGCGGCGTCGGCCTGGTCGGCGCCAAGTGGGTGCTGGTGCTTGGCAGCGACGCCTCGCTCGAGATCAACCTGCGCAACGCGCTGGTCGAATCGCGCCAACGCTACAAGGACCTGGTCGACTGCTCGAGCGACTTCGCCTGGGAGACCGGCAAGGACGGCCGGTTCGTGTTCGTCTCGCCCGCGGGCGTGCTCGGCTACCACCCCGACGAGCTGATCGGGCGCGCGGCGCGCGACTTCGTGTCCGCTGACTTCGAGCCGCCCGAGGAGCTGCCGTTCGACGGCGCACGCCGGATGGAGGACGTGGTGGTGTGGTTCCGCGCGGCCGGCGGCGGCAATGCCTGCCTGACCGTCTCCAGCGTGCCGCTGTTCGGCCCCGACGGCGCCTGGGCCGGGGCGCGCGGGGTCGGGCGCGACATCACCGCGGGCCGGGCCAAGGACCTGCTCTTGGCGGTGGCGCGGCGGCGCGAGCAGGTGCTGGACGCGGTGGCGCGCGCGACCCGGATCGAGGTCGAGGCGCCGGCGATGCTGATCGCCGCCTCGCGCGCCGTCGCCGAGGCGATGGAGCTGAGCGCGTGCTGGGTGCTGCGGCTGGATGCGAGCCGCCAGCCCTATGTCGCCGCCAGCTGGCCGCCCCGCCAGCCGCCGCCGGCGAGCGTGATGTCGCGCCTGGCCGAGGTCGTCGCCCGCGCCGCCGCCGACGCGCACCACGCGCTCGAGGTGGACGGCGCGCTGCTGGTCCCGGCACAGCACGCCCAGTGCGTCAACGGCGCCATCGCCGCCCTCCAGGGACCGGGAGATTGGGGGATCGAGGACCGCGACCTCATGTCCGCGGTCGCCGGCCAGGTCGGCATCCTGATCGAGCAGGCGTCGATCCACGAGCAGCTGCAGGTCATGTCGCGCACCGACCCGCTGACCGGCCTGCTCAACCGGCGCGCGTTCCTCGACGAGGCCGGCCGGCGGCTCGCCCACGCGACGCGGACCGGCCGGGGCGCCGGCGTGCTCTACATCGACCTCAACAACTTCAAGGCGATCAACGACGCCTTCGGCCACGGCGCGGGCGACCGCATCCTGCGCACCGTCACCCGCGTGATCGCCGACACCGGCCGCGGCGGCGACGTCGCCTCGCGCTACGGCGGCGACGAGTTCGTGATCTGGCTGGACGAGACCAATCTCGCCGGCGCCAACGCGCGGGCGGAAAAGCTGATCGCGCTGATCGACAAGCGCACCGACATGCCGGAGGTGCCCGGGCGAAGGTTCGGGCTGGCGATCGGCGTCGCCGCGTTCGACCCCGCGTCCGGCGAGCAGTTGGCGTCGCTGCTCGAGCGCGCGGACCGGGCCATGTACGAGGCCAAGCGCGCCCGTGACGGCTTTGGCCTCGAGATCGCGCCGGCGTTCGCAAGGGAGGCCGGAACAGCGTGAGCGACCTGGTTCGTCAAGACCACCGCGCACCGCCGGCCGGCGGCGAGGCGAGGTCCGAGTCCCGCACGGCGCTGGCAAGTGGGGCCGAGCTCAGCTACCAGCAGGCGCGCGTGCTCGCCCGCGACAGGGATGTCGCCGTCCGCCGCCGGCTTGCCGCGCGCGAGGACGTGGCGCCGGAGATCCTTTACTACCTGGCCGAGGACGCCGATGCCGAGGTGCGGCGTGCGGTCGCGACCAACCCGGCCACCCCCAGGCACGCCGACCTCAAGCTCGCGCGCGACGCGAACGACGACGTCCGCATCGAGCTTGCGCACAAGATCGCGCGCCTGGTGCCGGGCCTGCCCGCGGCCGAGCGCGATGCGCTCTACCGGCTCACGATCGAGGCGCTGACCACCCTCGCCCGCGATGCGCTGCCCCACGTCAGGCGCGTCATCGCCGAGGAGATCAAGGCGATGGACGCGGTGCCGCGCGAGGTGGTCCAGCGCCTCGCGCGCGACCTTGAGGTGATGGTGGCGGCGCCGGTGCTCGAGTTCTCGCCGCTGCTGAACGACGCCGACCTGCTGGAGATCATCCACAGCGCGCCGGTCCGCGGCGCCTTGTCCGCGATCTCGCGCCGGCGTGCGCTGGCCGCGCCGGTATGCGATGCGATCGCGGCCACCGGCGAGGTCGCCGGCGTCGCCGAGCTGCTGGCCAACGCCAGCGCCCAGATCCGCGAGGAAACCCTCGACAAGCTGATCGACCAGGCCCACGCGCATCCCGAGTGGCAGCGGCCGCTGGCGGTCCGCCCGCAACTGTCCGAGAGCGCGGCCAGGCGGCTGATGCGCTTCGTCTCGCGCGCGCTGCTCACCGAGCTCGAGCGCGCCAATAGGCTGGCGCCGGCGGTGGCGGCGGCGCTGGCCGAGCGGGTCGAAGCCCGGCTCGAGACCGGCGGCGCGGAGTGCGAAGACGCGGCCGCGGCCGAGGACCGGTCCGAGGTCGCCGAGCAGATGCGCGCCGCCGATCGGCGCGGCGAGCTCGACCAGGCCGCGATCGGCCGCCTGATCAGGGACGGCAAGCTCGAGCACCTGGTCCAGGCGCTGGCGATCCGCGCCGAGGTCACCTCGCTCGGCGTCCGGCGCATCATTCGCTCAGCCAACGCCACGGCGCTGGTCGCGCTCGCCTGGAAGGCCGGCCTCGACATGGCCACCGCCACCGGGCTCCAGGCGCGCATCGCCAACATCGCGCCCGAGCTCCTGATCCAGCCCGCGGCCGACGGCGGCTATCCGATCGAGGCCGACGAGCTGGAGTGGCGGCTCTACCTGTTCACCGCCTGATCGACGCCAACGAGGCTGCGACGCAGTCGCCGCAAGGGCCGCCTCAGCGTCAGGCCCGCGCAAGAGACCGCGACTCCTTTGCCGCACCCTTCGAGACGCGCCCTTCGGGCGCTCCTCAGGGTGAGGTGATTGCTTGAGTTTCAAGTCTTCCTCGTCCTGAGGAGCGAGCGGAGCGAGCGTCTCGAAGGACGGCACCCGAAACATTCACGCGCGCTTGCGCGTGGGTGACGACACGGGCGGGCGGGGCCGGACAGCCTGTCACGGCATGCTACGCGGCGTGGGTCGGCGCGCAGCCTGAGCGCGCGATCATGGTGCCGACCCCGTGCGCGGTGAACACCTCGAGCAGCAGCACGTGCGGGATGCGCCCGTCGAGGATGTGCGCCGCCTCGGTGCCCGCCTCGATCGCCGCGATGCAGGTCTCGATCTTCGGCACCATGCCGCCCGAGACGGTGCCGTCGTCGATGCAGGCGCGCGCGGCCTCCGGCGTCAAGGTCGCGATCAGCGCGCCGTCGCGCCCCAGCACGCCGGCGACGTCGGTCAGCATCAGCAGCTTGGTCGCGCCGAGCGCAGCCGCGATCGCGCCGGCGGCGGTGTCGGCGTTGATGTTGTAGGTCTCGCCGTCGGCGCCGAACCCGATCGGCGCGATCACCGGCACGCAGCCTGAGCGCGCGAGCATCTCCAGAACCTCGACGTTGATCGACTCGGGCTCGCCGACGAAGCCGAGCGGCACCACCCGCTCGAGGTTCGAGTCGGGATCGCGCATCTTGTGCTCGAGCCGGCGCGCGCGGATCAGGTGGCCGTCCTTGCCGCACAGCCCGAGCGCGGTGCCGCCGGCGCGGTTGATCGCCGAGGCGATCTGCTTGTTGATGCTGCCGGCGAGCACCATCTCGACAATCTCGACCGTCGCCCGGTCGGTCACCCTGAGCCCGTGGACGAACGACGAGCTGATCTTCAGCCGCTCGAGCATCTTGCCGATCTGCGGCCCGCCGCCGTGCACGACCACCGGGTTGATGCCGACCTGCTTGAGCAGCACCACGTCGCGCGCGAACGACTCGGCGAGCGAGTCCTCGCCCATGGCGTGGCCGCCGAACTTGATCACGAAGGTCTTGCCGGCGAAGCGGCGCATGTAGGGCAGCGCCTCCGACAAGGTCGCCGCGGTGTGCAGGCGTTCCTCCAGGCTGGGCGCAGCGGTCTCGGACATGGCGCGAATCTTGGCGAGCGGTTGCGGGCAGCCGCGTTTCTAACCCACCGGCGCCGGCGCGGCCAGCGCCGCAAGCGCGGCACGCAAGGCTTCGATGCCCTGGCCGCTGCGCGCGCTGGTGGCGATCACCTCGGGGTGGGCGGCCGGGTGGCGGGCGAGGGTGGCGGCGATGGCCGCGATCCGCTCCGCGGCGACCGCCGCGGTCAGCCGGTCGGCCTTGGTGAGCACGATCTGGTAGGCGACCCCGGCGGCGTCGAGCATCGCCGCGACCGGCCGGTCGGCCGCCATCAGCCCGTGGCGGGCATCGACCAGGAGGCACACCCGGCGCAGGCTCGCCCGCCCGCGCAGGTAGTCCCGCACCAGCTCGGTCCACGCCGCCACCTCGCGCTTGGGCGCGCGCGCATAGCCGTAGCCGGGAAGATCGGCCAGCATCAGCCGCCGGCCGAGGTCGAACAGGTTGATCTGGCGCGTGCGCCCGGGAGTGGCGGAGATGCGCGCCAGCGCGCGCTGGCCGACCAGGGCGTTGATCAGGCTCGACTTGCCGACGTTCGAGCGGCCGGCGAAGGCGGCCTCGGGCAGCTCCGCCGCCGGCAGCTGGTCGAGGCGCACCGCCCCGGCGACGAACCGGCAGGGTTGTGCGAACAGCCGGCGTGCGGCCTCGATCGCAGCGGCCTCGGGCTCGCATGCAGCGGCCACCGGCTCAGGCCCGCACCCCCATCCGCCGCATGATCACCCATTGCTGGGCGATCGACAGCAGGTTGTTCCACGTCCAGTAGATCACCAGCCCGGCCGGGAAGCGCGCGAACAGGAAGGTGAACATCACCGGCAGCAGCATCATGATCTTCGCCTGGGTCGGATCGGGCGGGGTCGGGTTGAGCTTCTGCTGGAGGAACATGGTCACCCCCATCAACAGCGGCCACACGCCGATCGACAGGAAGTCCGGCAGGGTCAGCGGCAGCAGCCCGAACACGGTGAACAGGTTGGTCGGGTCGGGCACCGACAGGTCGTGGATCCAGCCGTAGAACGGCGCATGCCGCATCTCGATGGTCACGAACAGCACCTTGTAGAGCGCGAAGAACACCGGGATCTGGACCACGATCGGCAGGCAGCCGGCCAGCGGGTTGGCCTTCTCGCGCTTGTACAGCGCCATCACCTCGGCGTTGAGCTTCTGCTTGTCGTCGCCGCACTGCTCGCGCAGCTTCATCATCTCCGGCTGCAGCTTCTTCAGCTTGCTCATCGCGGTATAGGACTTGTTCGCCAGCGGGTAGAACACGAGCTTGATCAGCACCGTCAGCAGCAGGATCGCCAGGCCGAAATTGCCGAGCCAGCGGCTGAACGTGTGGATGACGTAGAACAGCGG